>CACZQS010000059.1 GCA_902783325.1 uncultured Lachnospiraceae bacterium | reverse complement strand
CCGGAATCGATGACCAGACGGTAGGCGCTCATGGATCTGTTCAGGCACAATACAGGGCCGTTGAGAAGAATCAGGAGTGTCCGCCGCCGGTCCCCGAGCAGGGACCGGATGGCCTGATAATGCTCTTTCTCGGAAACGGGCATGTCCTTTTGAATAGAGCTTCGGTAGACAACAGTGGCCGTCTGGCCGGGCATTCTCGCCTCAAAAGAGAGCTCGCGGAGCGTATACACGCAGGTTCTTCGAAAAGGATAAAACTTGCCCACGGGCTTTTTCCGCCGTCCATGTGCGTCCACAACAGTACAGTTGTGGGTCACCGCCGCGTATTCCGGGTGCTTCTCAAGAATACGGACCTGCTTTTTAAGCTTCTTCGGATCCGTCCAGTAATCGTCTCCCTCGCAGTGCGCGATATACGTTCCGCTAAGACGCGGCATTATCGTGTGATCCACATAATTGATACCCTGCCGCGTCTGATTTTCGCTCTCGAGGAGCGGAACGATCAGATCCGGAAACCGCTTCGCGTAAGTCCGGATGATCTCCGCCGAGCCGTCCGAAGACGCGTCGTCATGGATAAGGATCTCCGCCGGAAACGACCCCTCCTGCATCAGCACACTTTCAATCGCCTGTTTCAGATACGGTGCATGGTTGTACACAAACATAATTACGGAAACAAGCGGTTTTTCACCCTTGTGCGCCGCCCTCATGCCTGTTTGTTTTTAAACAGCCGGGACTGATAGCCGAGACATTGGAAACCGTTTTCGTTTATCAAGGGGATCAGCTTCTGGTCAATCTGCAGCTGTTTCCTCACCCAGTAGCATATGCTGGTGGACATGCCGATCGTATTCGTATAGTCCATCATCTTTCGGATGTTTTCGATACTGAGAGCCCGATCCGGTGCAGTCCGGCCCCGCTGCTTTCTGTGATCCTCGTTCGATGGAATAATATAGTCCTCATAGAGACGGCGTTCCATATCCTTGTTGAAATATCCGAGCAGCTGACCGAGCATTGCCAGATTCTCCATGCACGCCGTCAGGAACTCGGGCTTGTAATTGATGATGCCGACTTCCTTAAGCGAATCGAAAAAACTTCGGATTTCAGCATCTGTGAGGCAGGGAGTAAAGATAGGCTGGACTAAGGCGGAATTGGCCATAATGCCCCGCGCGGCAAGAAGGCGGACTGCTTCAAGCCGCTCTGAAATCGGTGCCGCGTAAGGTTCCAGTATATCACGGAATGCCTCCGGCATGATTGACACACTGATGTTGTACTGCATGCGGTCCTTCAGTTTCCCGAAAAGATCCAGAATTGTCTCGCCTTCATATTCGCAGAGGAGATGCTTTACTCCTGCCTTGGAGGCGATAAACAGTCTTGCGTTGGAATCCGGATACTCCTCAAAATGTGCGATAAATTCTTTCAGGATTCTGTGCGCGATTCCGGTCTTAAGTGTCGGCTCCTGCAAGGCCTCCGTCTTCGGGGAAAAATAGTAATAGTGGTTCCAGTTCTTTCCCCTGCTGACTTCCGTAATCCGGTTCTCGATCGACCGTTTCTTTTCCGGGGCCGACTCGATTGCCTCGGCGAGCTCCTGCAGAAGACGGTTCTTCTTCTGCACATCCGCTTCGTCTATGTCCGCGGCCGGGGAGTTCATATCTTTCAGCAGCTTTCGAACGTAGAGATGATAGTTCTCATAGGCCGTCAGAGTCTGCTCGTGCACACCATCGGTCACCAGACAGTACTGGCATCCGACATTGCAGCCTTTGACAGGATTGAGCTCAAAAGTCAGCGTCGGACAGCGGCCGGTATAGTTGTGGATTTCGGTTTCCAGAGTCTCAGGGTCAATATTTTCGAGCACGAGGTTCTGTACAGGTATAACGGAGTGGTTCTTAAACCTCTCCAGGAATATTTCGGAGCCGGCTTTGAGCTTATTAACACATTCCGCGGAGGGCTCCACGCTTACCCCAAGATCGGAAAGATATGCGCGGTCTACGATGGAAGGCCGGAAACCGGGAAGATTGTAGACGTTGGTATCGTGTTCGTAAAAGTTCTGAAATACTGTTTCCATCGTTCGCCTCCTAAAACGAAGTTTTGTACGCTGATTATAGCATTCTTTGTGCCCAAATTAAACAACACGGAAATCTTTCTTTTTCTTCAGGTATGCCAGGCATGCAAAGCAAAGGATAATCTGAAGCACCGATGAACATGGTGTGGCAAGACCGATATAGAAAAGGGATACCGGACGAATCCTGCTCATAAACCACGAAACGGGTACACGGACGCAGAAAGCGCTGATGATACCCTCGAGCATGACGAATTTCGTGAGGCCGATTCCGTTATAGTAACCGGTGAAGACAAAAAAGATCGGGGTGAATATGCAGTCAATGGCAAACGCCTTGAGATAGTCATAGCCTGCGAGGATGACCTCGGGGTCATTTGAGAAAATGCCGCAGAGCAGGTCACCCTTGAAAAATGTGAACAGTCCTATGACGGCACCGGCCGCAAGCGAAGCGGTGATTCCGTAGCGAAGGGCCTGCAGGGCCCTTTTGCTTTTCCCCGCCCCGATGTTCTGGGCCGTGAAAGCAGCCATCGACTGCATGAAAGAGCTGGGCACAAGCATGATAAAGGCGCAGACTTTCCCGGAGACACCTACTCCTGCTGCCGGGATGACGCCGAGGGAATTCACGATTGCCTGGATGATCATGAAGGAGATGCCGACCAGCAGATCGGAAAGAGCAAGCGGCAGTCCGAGCGAGGTAATCCTCCGCCACAGCCCTGTATCCACGTGGATCATTTTCAATGAAAACGTAAAGGGCAGGGTTTTTCTTCTGATCATGATCAGAGAAATCAGTACGCTGATCCCCTGGGCTGATACAGTTGCGATCGCTGCTCCTGCAGCGCCGAGTCCGCAGACTGCCACAAGAAAAAGGTCTCCGGCAATATTGAAGATGCAGGCGATGGCTACGGCAATCAGGGGTGTTTTGGAATCTCCGATGCCGCGGAAAATGCTGCCGATCAGGTTATAAGCGACAATAACAAGGACTCCCACACCGCAGATCCGGACATAGGAGACAGTTTGCGCAAAGGCCTCCTCCGGCGTCTGCATAATGCTGACCATAACATCCGGGAACCCGACAAGGAAAACAGTGATAGCCGCCCCGATAATGGCAAACAGGGAAATGCCCGCACCGATGACGAAGCCGCCTTTCCTGCCCTCCCCCTGTCCGATCTGCTGGCCGAGGAGGACGGTGATTCCCATGGCAAAGCTGGAAAGGGGACCGGTCAGGTGCTGAAGGATACTGGAACCTGTGGCAACAGCCGCAACATTTGAGGCAGAAGCGAACTGACCTACGACCATGAGGTCGACGGCGCCGTAGGTTGCCTGCAGCAGCAGGGCGAATAATACAGGAACAGAGAACCGGATCAGCTTTGAAAGAATCGGTCCTTCCGTAAAAATCTGAGCATCCTGTTTTGCAGCTGTCATTTACAATACCTCTTAAACTATTTGCCGCTGATCTGAAAAGAAGACAGGAGGAACCAGCAGCCTCAGCTATTGTAGCACGATTCGGTCGATAAAAGAACACGAAGATACGAAACGGGGGCTGCCGCGCGGCAGTCCCCGTTTTCAACTCTTTTTCTATTATCATTTCTTTGCCAGATATTTGCGAAGGTCAAGCGCGACAGCCACGATGATGACAAGACCCTGTGCGATATAGGTGTACGCCGGGTCCACACCAAGGAACTGGAGGCAGATCTTCAGGATCTCGAAGACCATGACACCGATGAGAATGCCGCTGATCTTACCGACACCGCCGTTGGCGGAGACGCCGCCGATGGTACAGGCCGCGATGGCTTCCAGCTCATAGCCCTGTCCGGTAGCGGTGGATGCGCCGCCGGCTTTGGCGCCTACGAGGAAACCTGCAAGGCCGTACATCATGCCTGCGAGGACGTAGATGCGGATCAGAGTGCCTTTTACGTTGACACCGGCCACCTGCGCCGCACTCTCATTGCCGCCGATGGCATACATGTATTTGCCGTGGCGGGTCTTATTATAGAGAAACCAGAAATAGCAGCCGATGATGAGGGCGAAGATCATGAGGAACGGAATGGGGCCCAGGGAACCGCTTGCTACCGACAGATAGGTCTTCTTGAATCCGCCCATAGGCTGGTTGTTGGTGATCAGGGAGCAAAGGCCGTAGATAATGGTCTGCATGCCGAGGGTGGCGATAAAGGGCGGGACCTTTAATACAGAGATCACGACACCGTTGATGGCGCCGAAGGCACCCATGATGAGCATGGTGACGATCAGGGCGACCGGCCAGGGGATCTCGGGAAGCCAGGGAAGCATCTTGGCGGCATAATCCGCTGCCTGCAGCATCATGGCAGCAAGGCAGGCGCCGAAGCCTACAGCGCGGCCGGCGGAAAGGTCGGTTCCTTTGGTGATCAGGCAGCCTGAGACGCCGCACGCGATAATGAAACGCGGTGATACGTTCAGGACCAGGTTCTTAAAGTTGTTGATGGTAAAGAAGTTTTTGGAAGTGATTCCCGTACCGATTGCCAACAGGGCGATCAGGATAATGATCGCGTTGTTGGACGCAAATTTCTTTATATCCAGCTTTTTTTCCATAAGTCTTGACTCCCTCCTCATTTCTCAAATTGTGTGGCCAGCGCCATAATATTTTCCTGATTTGCTTCTTTCCCGTCGATAAATCCGGTCACCCGGCCGTCACACATGACCATGATCCGGTCAGACATACCGATCAGTTCGCCCATTTCGGAAGAGATCATAATGATGCTCTTGCCCTGCCGGGCCATCTCCGCGATAATGCAGTAGATCTCATATTTGGCGCCGACATCAATACCGCGGGTCGGCTCATCCATGATAAAGACATCCGGGTCGTTTGCCAGCCAGCGGCTGATCAGAACTTTCTGCTGGTTGCCGCCGGAGAGTGACTGGATCTGTGTCTTTGATGAGGGAGTTTTGATGGAAAGCTTGGCAACATTGTCCTGAACCAGCTTTTCGATCTTGGCGTCATCCAGCATGAAGTTTCCGATCAGGTACTGATTCAGGGAAGCGATGGATACATTATCCGCAACAGAAAGCACGCCCAGAATGCCGGTGGCGCGGCGGTCTTCCGTCAGCATGGCAATCTTATTGTCGATGGCGTTCTTTGGCTGGCTGATATTCAGTGTTTTTCCTTTATAGGTAATGGTTCCTTTGGTATGGGCCCTGAGCCCGAACAGGCCTTCCATAAGCTCGGTGCGCTGGGCGCCGACCAGTCCGGCAACGCCCAGAATCTCACCCTTTCTGACATCAAAGGTGACATTGCGGAAGCTTCTCGGATTGATGGAAGTAAAGTCCTTCACTTCAAAAACAACTTCACCTGGAACGTTTTCGCGCTTCGGATACAGATTGGAGAGCTCGCGGCCGACCATCAGGGTGATGATCCTGTCTGTTGTCAGTTCCTTCGCCTCCCAGGTGCCTATATACTGACCGTCGCGCATGATGGTCACTTCATCGCTGATCCTTAAGATCTCGTCCATCTTATGGCTGATATAGACGATGGAAACACCTTTGGCACGGAGCTCGTCAATGATGGCAAACAGGGCTTCGACTTCCGCTGCGGTCAGTGAGGAGGTGGGTTCGTCCAGAATCAGCACACGGCAGTCGGCTGACACGGCCTTGGCGATCTCCACCAGCTGCATCTGGCTCACACTTAAGGATCCCAGCTTTGCCTTCGGGTCATAGTTCAGATGTACTTCTTTCAGCACTTTTGCGGCATCTTCATACATCTTATCATGATCAACCAGGGTGACCGGGCCCACTTTTTTGGTGGGATATCTTCCGACAAAGATATTCTCTCCGATACTGCGCTCCGGAATGGGCTGCAGCTCCTGGTGCACCATGGCGATGCCGCGGTTTAATGCATCCAGCGGTCCTTTGATCTCGACTTTATTTCCTTCATAGATTACTTCACCCTCATCCATGTGGTAGATACCGAACATGCATTTCATCAGGGTGGATTTCCCCGCACCGTTCTCTCCCATGAGGGCATGGACGGTGCCGGGGCGAAGCTTCAGCTGCGCCTGGTTCAAGGCCAACACACCCGGAAAGGCCTTGACGACGTTGCGCATTTCCAAACGGTATTCAGACAAGTTTTTCAGCCCCCCTTGTTTTCTTTATTCTTTCAGTGATCTTACAATCCGACAGATGATTGCTTTACTGTGAAAACAGAATAAGCATGAGCCTTCAGGCTCAGCGGTTCATCGTTTTCACGTATGCAGGGTGCATCATCGCTTGCGATGATGCCTGTCTGTTCAGTTCCAAAAGAGGCTGTGTGTGCCCGGCACACACAACCTCTTCTCGTTACTTTCGGAATAACAGATATTTCCTTCTTTTCACGGGCTTACGGATCAGTTCATGAACTCGTCGATATTCTCCGGAGTGACCTTTACATAGTCGACATAGATGCTCTGCTCGCCTTCTGCATAGGTCTTGCCGCCCAGAAGCTCTTCCATGGCCTCTACAGCGCCGGAAGCCTGGCCCACAGCATCGTTCAGAACGGTACCGGTCATGTTGCCGGCCTTCACTTCGTTCAGAGCAGCGTCAAGAGCGTCAACGCCCACAAGATAGATGTCCTCGTTGACGGTGCGGCCTGCAGCCTGGATCGCCTGCAGAGCGCCGATGGCCATATCGTCATTGTTGGAGAAAACAACTTCGATCTCATCACCGAACTTGGTCAGGTCGTTCTGAGCAATCTCCTGGCCCTTTGCACGATCCCAGTCACCGCGCTGAAGGTCAAGCTCTTCAACTTCAACGCCGGCATCGGTCAGAGCCTTGACGGAATATTCGGTTCTCAGCTGAGCATCAATGTTCTCGGGATCGCCCTGGATCATGATATAGGAGACTTTGCCGTCGCCGTTGATGTCGCCCTTGTTCTCGGTGTCAAGGATCAGCTCGCCCTGCATGGTGCCGGACTGGCTGGCATCGCAGCCTACATAGACCAGCTTGTCATAAACAGCCATCTGTTCTGCGGTCGGCTCACGGTTGATCAGAACGGTGGGGATGCCGGCAGTCTTGACCAGGTCGATGATCTGGTCGGCGGCGGATGTCATGACCGGGTTGATGATCAGAGCGTCAACACCCTGTGTGATGAAGTTGTTGATCTGGTTGTTCTGCTCAGCCTGGTCATTCTTGCCGTCCACTACGCTGACTTCGTAACCCTTCTCGGTCAGCATCTCTTCAAGAGCATTACGGTAAGTGGTCATGAAAGCGTCGTCGAATTTGTAAATGCATACGCCGACCTTGCCTCCGTCAGCACTTGCGGGAACAATGGCCATAGCCAGAGCCATAGCGGAAACAGCAGCTGCTCCAAAAAGTTTTCTGAGTTTCATTTTTAACCCTCCCATATATTCTGATTTTTCATCAGGTTTATTACAAAGTCATTATAATAAAGGGGGTTTGGAATGAACATCGAATTATTTTCTCAGTTATTATGAAATTTCTCAGATACGAAATGTTGACTTGTCCTTGCAATGAGCTGTCAAATCGTATAGCATCAAAGAGAAATCAGTTTACATAAGGGGGTTTATTATGCCGGGCCGTTACGGGATTCTGTTGGTGGATGATGAAGAGGAAGTACGCAGTGCGATCCTGAAAAAGATCGACTGGGAAGGTCTCGGTTTCGGCTCGGTAAACGATGCCGAAAACGGTGAGGACGCGCTGGAGAAGATCGAACAGCTGAAACCCGATGTGCTGATGACAGATATCCGGATGCCGTACATGGACGGGCTGGAGCTGTGCACACAGGTGCGGAAAAAGTATCCGGCCATGAAGCTTCTCATTTTTTCGGGATTTGATGATTTCACCTATGCCAAACAGGCCATCAAGCTGAATGTGACGGAGTACATATTGAAGCCGGTCAATCTGGAAGAACTGACCGGTATTCTTAAGCGGGTAGTGGAGAAGCTTGATGAGGAGATCGAACAGAGGCAGAACCTGGATGTTCTGCGGACCATGTTCCGGGACAATCTGCCGGGACTAAGAGAGGTGTTTTTCAATACCCTGGTCAGGGGAGACATGCAGAAGGAACAGATGGACCGGCAGATGAGCGCGTATGGGATTGACCTTGCCGGCGCCCGCAAGTGGGATGTGATTCTTTCCGTGATCGAGAGAGAGAACACTCTGGAGGAGGCGGCGCTTCGAAGACTTTCCGTAAAGAGCTTTCTGGAAGAGAGCCTCAGGTCCTATTACCGCTTTTATGTCTTTAACTCTCCGGACGGAATCGGAATGATTGTCGCGATCGATGAAGAGAATTCCAAGACAAACCTGCTGGACCTGCTTGACGAGATCTGCCGCGAATGCCGGGTGATGCTCGGAGTGACTGTGACTATGGGGGTGGGACACAGCTGCCTGGACCTGGAGGAGGCCTGTGCCTCCTATCAGTCGGCGAAAGAGGCGCTGCGCTACCGGCGCTCTGATCAGGCCGGCCAGACGATCTATATCAATGATGTCCGCTGGGAAAGGGAGAATTCCGCCCTGACTGCCGTGGCCAACGCCAAGGCGTTTATCGGGGATCATTTTCATGACCCCGATCTGTCTGTGGACACGATCTGCCGGATACTGCATGTCAGTCCCAATTACTTTTCCACCATATTCAAGCGGGAGACAGGTCAGACGTATATTGCCTATGTGACACAGCTGCGCCTGGAAAAGGCTGTGGAGCTTCTGGAACACACCGACGATAAAACATATGTGATCGCGGAGAAAATCGGTTATCCGGACCAGAATTATTTCAGTTATGTATTTAAAAAGAAGTACGGTGTTTCCCCGACGAAGTACAGACGAATGCTGGAGGAGAAAGCGTGAAGCACAAACCTTTGTTTGAGCGGTACCGGATCAGCAGCATGGTCTTTATCTACTTTACCGTCAGCGCGCTGGTGATTGTTCTTCTGGTAGGTGTTTCCATGTACGGCCGGATGCGCGGCCAGTATACGAACGCGATTCTGGAGGAAAACCAGATTATCGTCAATCAGTCCGCGCAGACGCTGGAGGACTACCTGCAGCAGATCCTCAAACTCTCCGACTCTACCTATTATAATGTTATCAAAAACGCTGACCTGACAGACCAGAGCACCTACGATAAGGTCATGCTTCTGTACGAATCGCAGAAAGAGCGGATCTCCAATATAGCGGTCTTTGATCAGGACGGCCTTCTTCAGCTTTCCGTGCCTGCCGCGAGACTCAGTGACAACACATCCGTGGAAAAGGAGGACTGGTTTCACCAGGCGCTCTCCCGCACGGATATCATGCATTTTTCCATGCCCCATGTACAGCAGACTTTTGATACCAGTGATGATTCCTATTACTGGGTGATCACCTTTTCCCGCGCTGTGGAAATTCTTAAAGGGGCAGGGGCCTATCAGGGCGTACTGCTGATGAATCTGACCTACAGCGGCCTGGAGCAGAACCTGGTCGATATTGCCCTGGGCAACAACGGTTATCTTTACCTGGTCAGTTCGGAGGGCGAGCTGATCTACCACCCGAACATGCAGATGATCACATCCGGGCTGATGGAGGAGAATTATCAGTACGCGGGAACGTTGCAGGACGGGAATTATCATGAGACTTTTAACGGAAAGGAACAGAATCTTTCGGTCAAAACCGTGGGCTATACCGGATGGAAGCTGGTGGGGGTGACCCCGGAGAGCGGCTTTTTTGTCAATGAGATCAAGACCGTTCTTTTTATGATCTTCATTATTATGTCCATGCTCTTCCTGCTGACGGTAATCAACTATTTCATCTCCTCGAGGATAGCAACGCCCATACAGAAGCTGGAAAAATCCGTTAACGCAATCGAAGCGGGGGATCTGGATGCCGATATCTTTATAGGAGGAGCTTATGAGATCCAGCATCTGGGCACATCCATTGACAAGATGGCAGAGCGGATCCAGAACCTGATGAATGACATCGTGAACGAGCATGAGTCCAAGCGCAGGAGCGAATTTGATGCGCTGCAGTCCCAGATCAATCCGCATTTCCTGTATAATACTCTGGACATAATCGTCTGGATGATTGAAAACGAGAAGAAGGAGGACGCAGTCAGGATCGTCACGGCTCTCGGACGTTTTTTCAGGATCAGCTTAAGCCGCGGCAGGAACATCATCACTGTGCGGGATGAGCTGGAGCACGTGCGCAATTACCTTCTCATCCAGCAGCGCCGCTTTAAGGATAAGTTTTCCTGGGAGATCGATGCCCCCGAGGAAGCCATGGAGATGGCTTCCCTGAAGCTGATGCTGCAGCCGCTTGCCGAAAATGCCGTCTACCACGGCATGGAATTTATGGACGGGGACGGGGAGATCAGGATCACTCTTCGCCATGAAGGCGATGAACTGCACTTTACGGTGGAGGACAACGGACTTGGGATGACCAGGGAGATGGCGGACGAGCTGCTGAACGGTTCCGCCTCCGTTCCGGCTTCTTCCAGTCACGGCTCCGGCATCGGCGTGCGCAATGTCAATGAGCGGATCCGCCTTTATTTCGGGGAGCAGTACGGCCTGGCGATCGAATCCGAGCCGGACGAGGGGACGAAGGTTCTGATCCGTCTTCCGGCCATTCCCTATGAAGACTTGAAAGCGGAACAGGAGGCGGAAACGACATGACGACCCGGATGGCAGGCTTTTTAAAGAGGGCAGGGATCTGGATCGGGGCCGGCGCAGTGCTGCTCCTGCTCTACCTCGCTTCTTCCACAGATCTCTTTATCAAAGAGAGGGATCCGCAGATCTGTGAGATATCGATCATTATCGATTCCGCTGAAGATGACAACTACGTCAGTTTCCGCAAGGGCGTCGACCGGGCAGCGGTAGAGCTCCATGCGGATGTGAGCTTCATAACGCTTT
>CACZQS010000058.1 GCA_902783325.1 uncultured Lachnospiraceae bacterium | reverse complement strand
GCGTTCTGTCTCAAACTGATGCTTCCAAACCCCCGGACTTCTTACTTTATCAATAAGCGTATCGTTCACAGCAATTTGGCGTCAAGAATTAGAGGAAGGATTCCGGGATTTCGTAAACCTTATCAAAAACCGGGCCAAAATTTAGGCACCTTCACGCAAACGTTTAAGTAATTTCTCTCCCGCTTCAGATGCTGTTGATGAATTCTTCCATAAAATGCCACGCAACTCCGCGCATTCCCGCTTTTGTGGGGTACTTTCCGAGCTTGATGTACTCCGCACTCGTCTCAAATGTATTGCGCTCCGCGGTCTTGGCTTTCAGCTTGGGCAGGTACGGCTCAAGGTACTGGGACACATATCCTCCCAGGATCACATTGCAGTCGAAGGCCATCCGGAGATTGTTGATCGCGATGGACAGATAGGTCAGATTCTCGTCCCACAGCTGCACGTATTCCTCTTTCCCCGCGGCGAGGCTTGCAAAAAAATCCTCCGGCGTGCGTCCGATGTCACGGGTGAAACGGAACGCACTGCAGTAGGCTTCAAGACAGCCCTTCTTGCCGCAGTTGCACTTCCTGCCTTCCGGGACGATGCACATATGACCGAACTCGCCGCTCCGGCCGTCTGTTCCCAAATACGGCTTACCGTCGATGAAGACGGCCCCGCCGATGCCATTTTCAAGGAAGAGATAGACAAAGTCCTCTTCGCGCTCCTTCAATGAGAGGCCGAGCCACTCCGCGGCGCCGCCGCTTGTGCTGTCATTTTCGATAAAGACGGGATAACGGATGGGCTTTCTTACGGCGCTTAAGGAAATGTCTTTGATCCGAAGCGTCGGGGACAGCACGATCACGTCTTTTTCCTGGTCTATCACGCCGGGAAAGGTTATGCCGATTCCCAGCACTTTGCCCCGGTCAAGGGTATTCTCGTCAAAGAAAAGCTCGAGCTCCTCGGCGATCTGCTCTCCGATCTTATCCCCCTCGGGAGACTTCAGGCTCATCGTCTTGTAAGCCAGTTCGTTCTGCTTGACATCCGTGGCAAGAAGGCGGAGATGTGTTGCGGATACGGCGATTCCGACGGCATAGCGGACGTTCTCGTCCAGTGTATAGCCGACGGCCGGCCGGCCTCCTGTGGATTTCTGAACCTCGCCGGGGCGGATCAGCCCGGCATCCAGCAGTTCCGCTATATTCTGATGAACGGTAGGCAGTGAATAGCCCATCGATGTCGCGATCTGCTGCTTGCTGACCGGAGATTCCGCGTCATAGATATACCGGTACATCTTATTTCGAGTCTGGCGCCGCCTCTCTGTGATCGTCGTCTTCAGCTCTTCCATCACACTCTCCTCGCCAAAAAACCCCATTCGCCCTTGTCTTGCATGATCTTTCCGGCAGACTAAAGAATTCGGGCATTTCTTTTATAAATGTCTTTGACTTAATTATCAATATATCCAAGATAAAAGAACTTGTCAATCTAATCGTTGTGGAAGATGCACCATTTTCAGGAGATTTTCGAAAACGTTTAAGTAACGGATCCCACGGGATCTGCTTGACATTTCCTGTTTCTATAAGCAAAATGAGACTTGCGAATGAAATCAGGAGATATATTGTTATGATCACTCTGAAAACACAGAAGATCGACCGCAATTCGCCCTGCTGGTGCGGAAGCGGCCGGAAATACAAGCAATGCCATATGCAGTTCGACGAGAAGCTCCGCCTTGCAGCTTCGAGAGGGCACGAGGTGCCGAAGCGGAAGATGCTCAAAAGCGCCGCCGACGTCGAGGGCATCCGCGCAAGTGCGGCCATCAATATGGCTGTGCTCGACGAAGTGGCTTCGAAGATCCGGATCGGGATGTCTACGGCCGAGATCGACGAGATCGTCCACGAGCTCACGACAAAGATGGGAGGCATTCCCGCTCCGCTGAATTATGAGGGTTTCCCGAAGAGTGTGTGTACTTCGCTGAATGACGAGGTGTGCCACGGGATCCCTTCCGACAAGATCGTGCTCAAAGACGGCGATATTATCAATGTGGATGTCTCCACCATTTTTAAGGGTTATTTTTCTGATTCCTCCCGCATGTTTATGCTGGGGAACGTCCCTGAGGAGACGCAGCGGCTGGTGAGGGTCGCGAAGGAATGTGTCGATGTGGGCGTGGCCAATACGAAGCCGTGGACTTATCTGGGCGATATGGGGCACGCGGTGCACGAGCACGCGCTGAAGAACGGGTACTCGATTGTGCGCCAGATCGGCGGGCACGGCTGCGGCTTCCAGTTCCATGAGGATCCGTGGGTCAGCTACGTCTCGCAGCCCGGCACCGGGATGCTGCTCGTGCCGGGGCTGGTGTTCACGATCGAGCCGATGGTGAATATGGGGAAGGACGAGATCTACGAGGATGAGGTGAATCACTGGACGATCTACACCGCGGACGGGAAGCCGTCGGCGCAGTGGGAGGTCGAGGTGCTGGTCACCGAAACCGGGTGCGAGATCTTGTGCTGGTGATTAAAAAACGGATTCGGCATAGCGCACGGTCGCCATGGCGTCGGAGCAGTAGGCGTCGGCCCCGATGGCGCGCGCATATTCTTCGGTGAGAACGGCGCCGCCGACGGCGATCTTCGTGTCCGGGGCGGCGGCGCGGAGACGCCGGATCGTCTCTTCCATGCTGCCGACTGTCGTGGTCATCAGGGCGGAGAGCCCGACCAGGCGGATGCCCCGGGAGCAGGTCTCCTCCACGATGCGCCCGGGCGGCACGTCTTTTCCAAGATCAATCACTTCAAAGCTGTAGTTCTCAAGCAGAACCTTCACGATGTTTTTTCCGATATCGTGGATGTCCCCCGCTACTGTCGCAAGAAGCACCGTCCCCTTCTTTTCCGTCTTTTTCCCGCCCGCTTCCATCGCGTCGCTGATCACTTTGAAGGCGGATTTCGCCGCCTCCGCGCTCATCAGCAGCTGCGGCAGGAAGATCGTGCCGTCCTCGAAGGACCGTCCCACAAGATTAAGGGCCGGGATCATACACTCATTGACAACTTCCGTGCCTTCCATCGTGTGAAGAAGCTCCTCCGCCAGCTTGGAAGAGAGCTCCTTCATCCCTTTTTGAACGGCGCGGATCAACTCCTCTTTTTTGCTCTCTCCCGCTTCGCCCGAAGGGGATGCTGAAGAGGATGCCGCGGCGGGCGACGCATCCGGAGAAGCCGGAGTGCCGGGAAGGGCAGGTGTCATAGGTGCGGCAATCCGGGCCGCCGAATACAGCTCCACGTATTCCGCACAGTTGACGTCATATCCCGCGAGGACGCGGTGGGCGCGGTAAGCCCCCATTACCAGCTCGGAATTCGGGTTTATGATCGCGGCGCTTAAGCCCGCGCGAAGCGCCTCCGCCAAAAACGCGGAGGTAATGATCTCCCGAAGCGGCAGGCCGAAGGAAATATTGGACACGCCGAGAACGGTTCTGCACCCGAGTTCGCCGCGAATTTTCCGGATCGTCTCCAGCGCGGTTTCTCCGGACTGCTGCCCGGAGCTCACCGTCATGCAGACGCAGTCAAAGAGAAGATCTTTTTTGGAAATGCCGTATTTCTCCGCCTCCGACACGATCCGGCGGGCGATGGCGAGCCTCCCCTTAGCGCTTTCCGGTATGCCGCTCTCATCCAGAAGAAGAGCGACGAGAACGCCTCCGTACTTGGCGGCCAGAGGAAAGACCGCGTCCATGACCTCCTGCTTTCCGTTCACAGAATTGATGAGTGCTTTCCCGCTGTAGACGCGGAGAGCCCTCTCCATCGCGGCGGGATCGGCGGTATCTATCTGCAGCGGAAGATCCGTCACCGACTGAATCTTTATCACCAGGTCTTCGAGCACGGCCGCCTCGTCGATTCCGGGGAGGCCGGCGTTGACGTCAAGGGCATGGGCACCGGCGCGCTCCTGCTGAACCGCCATCTGCATCACGTATTCGCTGTCCCCTTCCCTCAGGGCTTTTTTAAGTCCCTGCTTTCCGGTCGGATTGATGCACTCCCCGATCACGGTCGGATCCTCTCCTATGATCCGGACCGAGGAATAGCTTGAGATCACCGTATCCGTCTTTTCAGTGATGACCGGAGCCTTCCGCTCTCCCGCCATTTTCTTAAGAAGCGCGATGTGTTCGGGTGTCGTGCCACAGCAGCCCCCGATCACGGACGCGCCCATCTCAAGGATCTCCTTCATCGCCTCCGCAAATTCTTCGGGCGTGATGTCGTAGACCGTCTTTCCGCCCTCGACGCGGGGAAGCCCCGCATTCGGATTTACGATGACAGGGGTCGACGACACGCGGAGCATCCTCTCCACGATGGATTTCAGCTGAAGAGGCCCGAGGCCGCAGTTGACCCCGAGCGCGTCGACGCGCAGTCCCTCGAGGAGAGCGACGGCCGCTTCCGGTGTGCCTCCGGTCAGCAGTTTCCCGCTCTGGTCAAATGTCACCGTCGCGAAGACCGGCAGCGAAGAATACTCCTTCGCCGCGAGAACCGCCGCTTTGAGTTCCTTCAGGTCGCTCATCGTCTCGATGATGATCAGATCCGCGCCCCCTTCCACGCCCTCGCGGATGGTCTCTTCATAGGCGCGGACGCATTTTTCAAAGGGGAGATCTCCCATGGGTTCAAGCAGCTTTCCTGTCGGGCCGAGATCGAGAGCCGCGTATCCGTGCCCCGCCTCCGCGATCGCCTCCCGGGCATTCCGGCAGCCCGCGCGCACCACATCCTTAAGCGCAAAATTGCCGTCCCCGCCGTACTTGACGGCATTCGCCCCGAATGTATTGATGGTCACGATGTCCGCTCCCGCTTCCAGATAAGAGCGGTGGATGCCTTTCACGATTTCCGGACGGGCGATGTTCCAGGTCTCCGGGAGCTCTCCCGCCGCAAGACCTGCGGACTGCAGCAGGGAGCCCATTCCTCCGTCGCAGATCAGGACACGTTTTTTCAGTTCGTTCAGGATGCTCATCTTATGTCTCACCTCTAAAGTCTTTCATTAAGGATCATTTTTAAAGTATACAATGAGGACGGCTTCCTGCCAACACCGCATATCCTTTGACTTCTTCCACCGATTGAGATATGATCGTCAAAAAGGAGTCACTAAAAGGAGAGTACCTATGGAAAAACTGAAAAAACTATTCAGCAATACTGCTTTTGACGGCATTCTGCTCATCATTCTCGGCGTCATCCTGCTCATCAATCCGGGCGGAACGATGGATATCATCTGCTTTATTATCGGCATCATCCTCCTCATCATGGCGGCAGTAAGATTCATTACCTATGCCAGGAACAAGGAGGAGCGGAGCAACGGCTCGTTCTTTCTGGCGATCCTGTTGACTATAGTCGGTATCATTCTCATTGCGAAGCCGACGCTCTTTACCAACATTATTCCGATTGCCTTCGCGCTCCTGATCGGTTACGGCGCGGTCGTCTCGATGATGCAGCTTTATAATAAGAAAAAGGCGGGACTCAGGGCCCCCGCGATCTCATGGGTCCTGGCCATTGTCACTCTGGTTCTTGCCGTCGTCGTGCTGTTCAATCCGGCCACCTCACTTAATACCTTTATCATGTTCGTAGGCGCCGCTATCATCCTCGCGGGAATCTCTCTCCTTTCTTCTTCCGGTGGAAAAAGTGCCCAGAAATAATATCGAGCGGATCACCGCTGCCATCGGATCCTCTGTGGAGAGGCTCTCACCCGGGAAGCCTCTTGAAGCCCGGAGGTTACTTCTTGCAGCCTTCCGCGCTTACAAACTTAAGCTGAAGTTCTTGCCGGGCAAAGAGCTGCCCCCTTCAAAGCAATATCTCGGCCCCATCTCTATGAGCTGCATGATCAGGCCGCTTGCACATCCGGACCGGCAGGTCCTGACAAGCATCTTCACGCCCTCAGAGCTCTTTCACGCGATGGGACTTTTTCCTATGTGCGCGGAGCAGTTCGCCACGTACACGAACGGCGCGGGCGCGGAACACATCTTTGTGGAAATAGCGGAGAGGGCCGGCATCGCGGAAACCTTCTGTTCCTATCACAAGGTCGTCATCGGAGGCGCTTATTCCGGCGTGCTCCCGAAGCCGCTCGCCGTCGTAAACACTTCGCTGGCCTGCGACGCGAACAACCTGACGTTCCGCAAGGCCTCAGAGCTGCTCGCCGCACCCCAGTATTATATCGACGTGCCGTACAACCCAAGCCGCGATGCGGTGGAGTATGTCGCCGATCAACTCCGCGAGATGGGTTCATGGCTTGAAGACCTGTCCGGAATCCGGATTGACGAAGGGAAACTTAAGGAATCCGTGCAGTGTTCGCAGCGGACCATCCGGACTCTCAGGCATATTATCCCTTACCGCGCGCAGCGCTATGTCCCTTCGGAGCTGACAGCTGAGCTCTACGAAGTCCTGATGACCCACAATGCCCTGGGGCTTCCCGAGACGCTCAAATACGCGCAGCTCCTCCTCAAGGATTTTGAGTCGTCGAAGGAGCAGCCCGGAAGAAAGATTCTGTGGATGCACTCCAATCCTTTCTATCAGGACGTCGTAAAGAAAACCTTTAATTACAAATCCGACCCGTGGATTGCCCTGACCGAGATGTGCTACGACGAGCTGCTGCCGTCCAGGGAGGAAGATCCCTATATGGCCATGGCTTACCGGACCGTATACAATTCCTTCAACGGACCCGTCACCCGCCGCGCCGGCAAGGCTGTCCGCATGGCGAAGGAAATCGGGGCCGACGGCGTGATCCTGTTCTGCCACTGGGGCTGCAAAGAGACCTGCGGCGGCAGCGCCGTGATCGCCGACGCGCTGGAGGAGGCCGGCTTTCCTGTTCTCATCCTGAACGGCGACGGCGTGGATTCGCGGAATTCTTCCGACGGTCAGGTCGGAACCCGGCTCGGCGCCTTCCTGGAGATGCTAGGTACGGATTCACATTCCTGAAGACCAAAATTCCAGGAGCCTTAGAGGTTCTTACGCGGAAGCCCGTCTGAATATACTACTTAATTCTCGAAGATTAGGCTTTTGCTTGTATTGTAATAGTAAAGAAACTGGTGATTCAAATGATCTACACGACATGCAAATACGCCCCCGAAGAGCTGTTCGCAGGCTTCGGCGAGGAGACGAGCCGGCTCGACCCGTCCCCCGCCTCGTTTTCCTGCGCGGACGGCTGCGCCCATCCGAATCTCTGCGGCTTTGCCAAGGCCGTCATCGAGGAAGTAAACGCAAAAGGCATACGCTCCCTGGTATTTACGGACTGCTGCGACGCGATGCGCAGAACCTTCGACGTTCTGAGCCGGAGCGATATGGATTTTCTCTACTTCCTGCCCCTGCCCCACAAAACCGGGGACAGGGAGATCCACATGTTCGCGGCGGACCTGAAGAAGTTAGCGGAGGCCTATGCGAGAGCTTCCGGAAAGACATTTTCAAGGGAGGCGGCGCGGGAAGCATGTGTGCCCCGCACGTCTTCAAAGACAGAAGAGAGCGGTGAAGCCGATCCCGGAAAAAGCAGCACACAGGAAGTGAGCGGCTCAGCACCGTCCGCTTATGTGAGCATACTCGGAGCCCACGGCGGGGCCCTGCTGCTTGAAGGCGTGCGGGAGACATTTTCAGGGATGGAAGTGCGGGACGACACCTGCTCCGGAAACCGGATCTCCATGATCGTCGTCCCGGAAAGCTTTCCTTCTGACGAGGCTTTCTTCTCATGGTACGCGGAATACCTGCTTAAAGGATTCAATCCCTGCATGCGGATGTTCTCCATAGCAAACCGCACGGGAAAAGAAACGGAGATCCTGAATGCCGGCAGGAGGCCCGGGAATCAGGAGGCCAATCTTCGCGGCATCATCTATCACACGGTCAAGTTCTGCGACTATTACAGCTTTGAATATGCGGATCTGAAGCAAAGGACAGATCTGCCGCTTTTAAAGATCGAGACCGACACCTCGCCGCAGTCTTCCGGCCAGCTGAAGACGAGGATCGAGGCCTTTGCGGAAACACTCGGAGTAAGAACGGTCAGCACCGGCACGAAGGAGTCCAGCATGTTATTCGGCAGACAATCAGGAAAAAATGAGACACTCTCGCCCGCAGCGGCCATAAAATTCAAGGAGAACGCCGACTTCATAGCGGGCATCGATTCCGGTTCGACAAGCACGGACGTCGTCATCATGAACCGCGGGAGGAAGATCCTTAGCAGCATAATCCTTCCCACCGGGATGTCCGCCTCGAAGAGCGCAAAAAAAGCGCTGCATCTGGCGCTTTCCGAAGCGGGAATAAGGGAATCGGATCTTGGCGGAATCGTCGCCACCGGGTACGGACGGGACGTCCTGGAGATGGAGAAACAGACGGTCACCGAGATCACCTGCCACGCAAAGGGCGCGCATTTTCTCTTCCCCGATGCCCGGACCATCGTTGACATCGGCGGCCAGGATTCCAAAGTAATCCGCATCGACTCTCAGGGAAATGTCACCAACTTCATCATGAACGACAAATGCGCGGCAGGCACGGGCCGCTTCCTTGAAATGCAGGCCAGGGCGCTGGGACTGACCATGGAAGAAATGAGCCGGATCGGCCTGGATTGGAAGGAAGAAGTCCGGATTTCCAACATGTGCACGGTATTTGCCGAATCCGAAGTGGTCTCTCTCGTGGCAAAGGACACGCCTCCCGCGGACATCGTCCACGGCCTGAACCGGTCCGTCGCGGCCAAAACGGTCAGCCTCATCCGGCGCGGCAAGGGGGAGGAGGAATACGTCATGACCGGAGGCGTCTCCCTCAACCGGGGAGTCGTGCAGTGCCTGTCGGAGGAGCTCGGCGCGCCGGTGCATATCTCGGAGCGCTCGCAGCTGTGCGGCGCAATCGGCGCGGCCCTCATCGGTCTTGCGTCAGCCCCGGCAAGTTCTTAATTGTTCTTCTTCCCCGCACTCTTATTCTCGTACATGATCTGATCCGCGCGGTGAATCGTATCGGCCACCGCGCTGTCAATCGCCGGGTCATACGCGGCGATACCCACCGCCACGTGCGGCTCTTCCCATTTTTCCGCTGCGGAGGCACAGAGCTTCCTGCGGTTGGCGCGGAACTCCTTTTCCAGCTCCTCCCTTTTCTCATAATCCTCGTTCTGAAGAATCACGGCAAATTCATCGCCGCCGATTCTGAAAACCGGGCTGTGCTGGAAGGTCCGGCAGATCAGACGGCTTGCGCTCTTGATGTAAATGTCACCCTTGTCATGTCCGTAGCGGTCATTGATCGTCTTGAGATTGTCGCAGTCAAATATCCCCACCGCGAAGCAGGTATCCTCACTCCTGTCCAGCTTCTCCTGCAGTTCCTGGACATAATTGGTGAACGCGCCTTTGTTCCGCACGGAGGTGAGCGCGTCGACAAATACCTTCTTGTTCAGGTCCTTCACCAGATGCTCCTCTTCAAGCACCTTCTTTTCCGCCCGGATACTGCGAAGTAGCAGGATCAGGATGATCAGGAGAACCACGGCGATCGCCGTCATGACGATAAACAGATTGTCCCTGATCAGGTCGGTGAAGCTGGTCTTTACGTCCTCTGTGGAATAGTAGGTCAGAGCCGTGTGTACGACGGCATCGGGTACCGCGCCGATCGCCCTGGCGAGGATGGAATACAGCTCGGTTTCGCCTCCATTTACCGCAATGCAGTAATCCATATCCACGCCGGTATAGACCGTGGAAAGGTGCAGCTTCTCGCACAGCTTGGAAATGTTGTTATACCGGTAGTTGCTGATGATCACGCAGTCCGCGTCACCGGCCGCCACCGCCTCAAGTCCCGCTGCCGTGTCGGGATAGTAAACCCTCTTCCAGTCCGGATAGTGATCCATAAGGAACATATCGTAATTCGTGTTGCCCTCATTGACGGCCACGACAACATTCTGTTTCCGGACGAACTCCTTCTGTTCCGCGGCGCGGACCACCGCATCCATCTCGGTGCGCATGAGCATAGGCGACATGACCACATCCAGAGACTCGGAGTCGTACTCCGTCAGATTGGCAGGGAACACACAGTCCACCTCGCCGTCTTTCATCGCCTGAATGGCCTCGGACGCAGTGGGATAGGAAATGGCTTCGAACTGGAGCTGCGCATTTTCCAAAGACGTGGCGGCATAGGCCAGATAATCCTTCAGGGCGCCTGTCAGCTCTCCCGTTTTCGGATCCTTTGCGCAAAATGCGAGATAATTGTCCTGATACCCCACCCGGATGGTGCCGTGTTCCAGGAGCCATTCCTTTTCCTTATCGCTTAAGTACCGGTCCGTGTTGGAATTCGACAGATATTCCTCGTGCAGCTGCTGGTTGAAATACTTGTTTTCGTCCTGGATCCGGTTCATCGCCGCATCCAGTTCGACCTGCAGGTCGGGGCGGTCCTTACTCACGGCAAAATAGAAATCCGATGAGCCCAGCTTGCAGAGCGGCACGGCCGAGCCCGCATTCCCGTAGACATCCATAGTGATGAAGGCATCGAGCTCACCGCCGAGCAGCCGGAGCGACTCCTCGTCAGGAGCGTTGATCTCGACAAGATTCGACTTGATTCCGTGCGCCTCTTCCCATTTTAAGAACAGGTCTTTCTGAATTGTCCCCTTCGTCACGCCGACGGTTTTCCCGTTCAGGGAGCTGTAGTCCTCGGAGGTGATTTCTGTATTTTCGGCCGGGATGTAGATATAGTAAGCCTCCGTCCCCATCGGAAGGGACGCATAGAGAACGTCCCTCGCCCGCTCATCCGTATAGGAGATGTTGCTCATCAGGTCGATCTCGCCGTTTTTGAGCATCTCAAAGAGCTCGGACCAGGTGCCGTCCACATATTCGTAATCCCAGCCGGTGTAGGCGGCCAGCTTTCTCTGATACTCGTAGGAATAACCGGACTTCCTGCCGTATCCATCGGTTATAAAATAGGGTGCATCATGCGATCCGACGCGCACGACCTTACGCTCTTCTTCCTGTGCGTAAGCAGTAATTGGCAAAACTGAATAAAGTGCAGTGATCAGGCACAGTGCGAAACACAGTATCCTTTTAAAACGCATTCGCGTTTCCCTCCCGCTTTTTTTATTTTTTAAGCTCAAGGAAATACTTATCGATCCCGTCCGCCAGTCCTTCCGCGATCTTCTTCTGGAAGGAGGAGCTGGCCAGGCGCACGTCCTCGGTGGGATTGCTCATATACCCCATCTCGACGATCGCGCAGGGCATCTTCGCCCAGTTGATCCCCGTCATGTCATTCTGGTACATATTTCCGCCCTTCCGCTGCTTTGTCTTCGCCGCCTGCGAATCTCTCAGCAGCACCGCAAGGCGCTGTCCGCGGGCGATCACTTTTTTGCTTAAATACGGATTATCGGAACCGGCGGCATAGCAGAAGACACCGTTAAGTGAAGAAGCTCCGGCGATGTCATTTGCATGGATGCGGACCATAATATCGGCGTGCGCCTTGTTGGCGATCTGCGCCCTCTCAATATTGGTGATCGAGACGTTATGTGTCGTCCTCGTCATCACTACCTTGTAGCCCCGGGCGATCAGCTCCTTCTGAAGCTTCAGGCTCACCTCGAGGTTGATCTCATATTCGTTCTTGCGGGAATATCTCCCGTAAGCACCGGAGGTCACCTTCGGCTTTGTCCGGGAAGAGCCGGGGCCGATCTGCTCGTGGGAATAATTGCCGCGGGCCTGGTGGCCGGGGTCAATGCACACGATCAGTCCGGTTCCGTCGAAGGAATTGGTCTTTTTGATTTTCTTCTGCAGCGATTTATAGGTCGATGAGGTTGAGGCCGCCTTCGGATATTCCTCCGGGTCCCTGCCGCTGCGGCCCTTCTTCATGCCCTTCTCCACAAAATCCTTGAGGACCGCGTGATCGTCGTCGCCGGCGGTTTTGAGGACGGACGGGTAGGCCTTCAGATACTCCTCATAATCATAGACCGCCTTCAGCTCCACCTTTCCGTATTTCGTGACGGGCTTACGCATCTTAGTGACGCCGGTCGCGTATCTGCGGTATTTCTTATACTTGTGCCCGGTCTTCTGGTAGTGCAGATAGTACTGCGCATAATCATTCCGATACTTTTCGCGCAGCTCCGGACAGCCGTAGCGGTAAGACTTCGGGTCAAATGTCGCGATCGCCTGCTGCTGCTTTTTCATCCCTGTCTTCACAAAACAGGCGATGGCTTTTTCAGGCTTTCCCGCAAAGCGCTTCCCGTAGGACTGCGAAGTATAGTACTTGTAGTCATAGACGTACTTGTAGCTGACGCCCTTATATGTGTATGTATCTTTTTTACTTACCTTTTTGGAGGTCTTGCCGCTCTTTTTTTCCGTATCTGAGGAAGACTCCTTTTCGGCGTCTTCGCTCCCGGCTGACGTCTGGTCCGATGCCGTATTTTCCGATGCCGACTGATCTGATGCCGTATTTTCAGCCGACGTCTGCTCCGGGGCTGTATTTTCCGATGCCGTCTGCTCCGGGGCTGCAATTTCCGGTCCCGTCTGATTCGGGGCCTGGTTTTCGGCTGCCGCGGTCCCCGACGCAGTGCTCCCGGTCTTTTCCTCTTTCTGGTCTTCCGTAAAGTAGATGATCTTGTCCCTGGCGGCGGCCGCATCTGCGGAAAACGCAAATGTCAGCAGAATGCCGATGAGAAGTGCTGTCAGGACGTGAGCGCCGCGGCGCTTCCGGGTGAATCGCATGGGTGTTGTTACCTCTTTTTTATCATATTGATTTCCTATTATACATCAAACAAAACGATATGACCATAAATGCTGACCCGGTACGTTTAGTTCATGATATAGTGTTATTATCAGGTCAGAACAGGAGGTCTCTTATGATCCAGGACATTTATCCGCATAAATTGATCAACGCCTACCAAACCGCCGCCGTTCCGGATCCTTCCGACACGGTCTTTGCATTTCGCGGCAAGGAGATCGCGCTTCGCACGACGGACGGCAAAGCGGTTTTTCCCGAAGCGTCATCCTTCTCCCCGGAGGAGCTGGTCTATCTCTTTGCCCTTGACGGCAGGGCCTGCTGGGGCCTGATAAAGGACCGCGCCCTTGAGGAGCCGTATTCCTATGAGTCCGTCAGGGATCTTCGCCGAAACGGAAAAATGGAGCGCCACCTGGTGTTCGCGGCATTTACCGCACTGCAGCTTTGCTCCTGGTACCATGACAACCGTTACTGCGGAAGCTGCGGCTCGCTCACGACGCTGGGAACCACCGAGAGATCCATCCTGTGTCCCTCCTGCGGCCGCGTGATCTACCCGAGAATCATTCCCGCCGTCATCGTCGGCGTCACAAACGGGGATTATCTGCTGCACACGAAGTACGAGCGCAGCCGCTCCATCCCGTTCTATGCGCTTGTGGCCGGATTCACGGAGATCGGGGAGACCTTCGAGGAATGTGTCGCGAGAGAAGTGATGGAGGAGACCGGGCTCAGGGTGAAGAATATCCGTTATTACAAATCCCAGCCCTGGGGAATTGTGGACGACATTCTCGCCGGATTCTACTGCGACGTCGACGGGGACACGACGGTGCGTCTCGATACCAGCGAGCTGTGCGAGGGGGTCTGGATCCACAGAAAAGACATCGTCGGACAGCCCGACGATGCCTCGCTCACGCATCATATGATGATAACATTCAGGGATGGAAACGAACCGAAATCCTAACCGGTTATAAGTCTGTGCGGTCTTTGCGACTATCATGCCGGATCCGCGCCCTGTATCTCCCCGAGCCGCCTTTCGATGGCGTCTTTGAGCTCCTGCCAGGCGTCCGGGTGTTCGACGTAGTAGAGCGGGCAGAGCTTGCCTGTCACGTCGTAGTGGCGGAGAATCTGCTGCGGATCCAGTTGGAACTGTCTGCAGAGCCAGGCGGACAGCTCCACCAGACTCCAATAGGTGTATTCGTTGAACTGTCCGTCCGCGCCGGGGTGGCAGCACTCGATGGAGATGGTGTCCTTATTCCTCTCCTTGGTCGCGTACGCCATCTCAGAGAGCGGGATGCACTGCACGATTTCTCCGTCAAGTCCTATGACGAAATGGCTGCTTGCCGATCTCTCGCGGGAATCCTTCAGGCTCTCAAAGTAATTGCGGTTGTCCATCGCCGAAGAACCGGCGTTGCCGACATAGTGGATGACGAGGTTGTTGACGGTCTCGAGTGCCGTCTGCGGGCGGGAATATTCA
Source organism: uncultured Lachnospiraceae bacterium (assembly GCA_902783325.1). Lineage (GTDB taxonomy): Bacteria > Bacillota > Clostridia > Lachnospirales > Lachnospiraceae > Chordicoccus. The sequence goes on along the minus strand of CACZQS010000058.1, from coordinate 2,520 downwards.
TTCGGCGTCAGCAGCTCAATATCTCTTACGGGACAGCCCTCCCAGAAGCTGCCGTCGTTCCTGCTGCGCTGAAGCTGAACCTTTACGTCAAAGGGAGTCGGCGTGGGAGACGGCATCCCGGCTGACGACTGTGTCTCGGCTGATGCAGGCGTTTCTGTCGGTGCAGGCGCTTCTGTCGAAGCCGGTGTCTCGGTTGATGCCGGTTCTTCGGCTGGGGCTGCTGTCTCGGCCGGTACGGGCGCTCCGCTTGATACAGCAGTATCCTCCGCGGTCCTGATCTCTTCGCTGGAAAGAGTCTCCTCCCCCGCTGCCGTCTCTACGGTAGCCTCCGCCTGCTCCGCAACCGGACTTGCTGCAGGTTCTGTCTTCTCAAACATGGAACTCTGCCGCTCCGCCATAATCGCGGCGGCGGCCTTAAGGGCCGCCTCTTTTGCATAGGCCGCATTCTCTCCCGGACTAATCTGTGTATAATAAACCAGTCCTCCGAGTATTATCAATGCGAAGATACTGAGGATGCTGATCACCGTGATCAATGTCGTTTTCTTCTTATCCATACTCTTTCCCGACTGTTATGAAGCAGCTCTGCTTCGGTTGAGCCTTGTCAGGTACCACACAAAGCAGACGGCGGCAAACGCAATCCCCACCGGATAAGCGACAGCATGCGCCGCATAAAAATCCTGCGCTCCTCTCGCTCGGAAGTGATGCACTTGGAGGATTGACAGAAGACGCCGCGCTTAAAGCGCGGCGCTTTTATTTTTGCCTAAATCATTATTTGACTTATTTCTTATCCGCTGTGCTCTCCGCTTCGGATTCCGCTGCTTCGGATTCCACTGCTTCAGACTCAGCTGCTTCAGATTCAACCGCTTCGGACTCAGCCGTTTCAGACTCGGCCGCCGCAGAATCAGCTGCCGCAGCTTCCACAACCGTCACGGAAGTGATGTGGGGGTTCGCACCTTCATACCAGTACAGGAAACCTTCCGCATCGATGACATCACCGATCTGAAGTCCTTCCACGGCCTTGTAGACATCGCTGTTCTCATCGCAGAGACTGGACTCGACTGTGAAGGTATAGGTTTCGCCGTCAGCGGTCACATTGAAGTACAGATCGTCGCCCTTGGAACCGGAGCCGTCCCAGTTGTACAGGAACGCCGCTTCTTCGCCGTCGTTGTCACTTGCCGCAACAGTGAGGCCCTTGAACGAAACCTCCTGATTTATGTAATTAATCAGTTCATCGTCATTGCCAAGGAATTCCGTGACATCCTCAGGCTCTGCAACAAATGTATCCTCACCCTCGAGAACTTCCACGACACCGTCCACGATCTCGATTTCGCCGGCCCATTCTCCCTTGTAGCCGGTGACTCTGATCTTCTGGCCTTCAGTCAGCTTATCATAATCCTCTTCGGAGATCTGCGCGCTGTAGATGAAGAACGCGCCGTCTTCGCCCTGTGTATAAAGGGATGCATATCCGTCCGCAAAGCCCTGCTTCGCCTGAACATAAGTCTCGATCACAACCGGTGCATCGATCTCGGATTCCATGAACGCTTCGTATGTCAGCGCTTCAAGAACAGCATCGGCAGCAGCGCTCTCCGCTTCAGCTTCTTCTGCTGAGGATTCAAGAGCGGCAATTGCGCCGACGACTGCAGCTGCTTCCTCGAAATCTTCCTCTTCCGCTCCGGAGATCAGGCTCTCGATCTCTTCCTTGACTTCGGCAACCTTGCTCTCTACGTCTGCCGCAGCTTCATCAGCCGCCTCGCCGATCGCACCGACGACGGCCGCCGCATCATCCTTCAGCTGTCCGATCAGGGATTCCGCCTCAGAGTCTGTGCTCTCGGCCTCAGAGACAAGGCTCTCGATTTCGGATACAAGGCTTTCAATCTCGTCCTCTGCGCTCTCAGCTTCAGATTCTTCAGCTGCTTCGCTCTCGACTTCAGACTCGATGCTCTCTGCCTCAGAGACAAGGCTCTCGATCTCGGACTCGATGCTCTCGATTTCGGACTCAGCGCTTTCGACTTCAGATTCTTCAGTAACTGCGCTCTCGGCTTCGGACTCAGCGCTCTCTGCTTCAGAGGCAACGCTCTCAGTTTCAGAGACAACGCTCTCAGCCTCGGACTCTACGCTCTCAGCTTCAGAGACAACGCTCTCGGCTTCGGACTCTGCGCTCTCAGCCTCAGAGACAACACTCTCGGCTTCAGACTCTGCGCTCTCAGCCTCAGACTCTGCTGCGACAACGCTCTCGGCCTCGGACTCTGCCGCTGCGCTCTCAGCCTCGGATTCAACACTCTCTGCCTCAGATTCAGCTGCGACTACGCTCTCTTCTTCGGATTCCGCTTCAGCCTCTGCTTCGGATTCCACTTCGGACTCTGCGCTCTCGGCTTCGGAGACTGCACTTTCGGCTTCGCTCTCCGCTGCCGACTCAGCTTCCGATACGGCACTTTCTACTGTGCTCTCCGCTGCCGACTCCGCTTCAGAAACGACGCTTTCTACTGCGCTCTCCGCTGCGGAGGCCGCCTCGGATACTGC
>CACZQS010000057.1 GCA_902783325.1 uncultured Lachnospiraceae bacterium | reverse complement strand
TCGCCGTCCGGCACCTCAGCGTCTGCCAATATCTCATAAGTGAAGTCTTCTGCCAGATCCTCAATATAATCATCCTCACCAAGTGCAGACGGATCCAGTGCATCCGGGCCGTAGCTGAGAGATCTGAGCTCATATTTTGTTCCCGGCTTGTAAGCGGCCTGTGCCAGATGCATATCCAGGTCTGTGTTGGTGTAGAATTCCTCATCAAGTTCCGGATTATTTGCAAGAATCTCCTGACGGACTTCCTGGCCTGCCCATTCATTGATCCTGGTCCAGGATTCGGAAGCCTTGCTCATTTCCTCACTGCTCTCCCTGACAAGGCGCACATCTGTCGGAGTGTCATAAACATAATAAATACCATCGTCTTCCGCAAACACTTCCATTCCGTCCATTCCGCCGCAGCGGAGTTCCTTCATCCTGTCTTCGGGAACTGTACTGATCGTGAAAATCCATCCGGCCCCTGTATTATCCCTTCCCATCGCCTCTGCTGCCTCAAGGGATGCCGTTTCATATACACTTACGAGCTCATCCTGTTCCAGTCCCTCCGTCCTGACAGTTACAAGATCGCTGATCTCGGACGGGATCTCAAATTTAACTCCCTGCACTTCAACTTCTTCTGCAGATACCACTGACATTCCAAATACTGTGACTGCTGCCGCAATCATCAAACCGGTCATCATTTTCTTCATTGTAATTCCTCCTTACCTGGCGCTGACACTTTATCGATATCTTCTTATTCTTTGCGCTCTCGGATTCCGCAGCAATTTATAAATTCAGCGATGTCCTCTATGACCTGCTCGTCCACCTTCGCAGCGCGGGAATAGACTTCAGCCCCCTCTGTTTTCTCCCCGGGCGTAAAAGTATGCGTAAGGCCCGGGTATGAGATCATTTTCCAGTTATTCTTTTCCCCGAGTGCCTCCTGCCAGATTCCATAGTCTTCCATCGTTACCTGATAGTCCTCTTCCCCCTGCAGAAGCAGACATGGCACGGTGATCTTCTGCGCTGCATCCAGGATATCGTACTGCGCCAGCCATTTCCAGTAAGATGAATAGACTCCGAGAACGGTATCCTCATCACTCAGTGAATCCAGGTCCTGCAGCTTGTCCAGCTCTGCAAAGACCTGGTCTTTTTCATCCAGCTGCTCCTTTGTCACTTCCGGCATCAGCGAATACAGATAATTGTATTGTTCCCGCATCAGCTCATCCAGCGGTCTGGGTGAAGCGGCCATCATAATGAACCCGCAGGCTTTCACTTTTTCCTGTTCCAGTTCCTGATAAATGGCAGGAATGGCGTTGCCGCCCAGGCTGTGTCCCAGCACAAAAATTCGGTCCGGATCGATCTTCTCCTGCTTTGCCAGCAGCTGCACCGCGTTCACAGCGTCTTCAATCGACTCATCTTCCAGAGTAATCGATTTATCGGACATCATCTGCGTACCATATACGTATGACCGCTTGTCAAACCGATAGACCGCAACCCCCTTTTTCGCCAGTCCTTCAGCGAGATCCCGGAAGGGCTTCAGGTTTGCGACTGTCTCATCCCGGTCGCTGGATCCGGATCCCTGTATCAGAACCACCGCCGGAAAAGCTCCCTCCCCTTTCGGGATTGTAAGTGTGCCCGGCAGCTCACCCTCAAATGAGGGGACCGGCAGCGCCAAATCGAAGCTGTCATAATCTTCGGTTCCGGTATCTTCGCCGGATTCTTCCTTTCCCCCGCTGTACACTCCCGTCGTAAGCCCCGCTATAGCACCGTCTTTTGTGGTCAGGACCAGGTCAACCGACATCGATGAAAAGATGCAGGGAACAAAGAATGTCTTATACCCCAACAGCTCTCCTTCGTAGGCGGAACCTATCTCAACGACATCACCCAGTTTGGAAAGAGAAGACGCCATACCCTCTATGCCGCCGAGCATTGCCGCTGCCGCATCCATCTGGGAAGTCATCTCCCATGAGCCTTCCAGTGAACCGGGATCATCTCCTAAAAAAATGCCGATCCATTCATCCGCATCTGCGGCAGTCTCCATTTTACGCATATTCTCCACATAGCCGAGCTCTATGTAAAGCGGGTAATACTCGTCATAAAGGCCGCAGCAGGCATCCATTCCCATATTCGTGCTGAAGGACTTCTGGATCACCGTCGTCCACGAACCGTATTTCTCATACATTTCATCCGGAGTGGGACCATCTTCATGTCCATAGACATCAAGATTTCTCTTTTTCACTTCAGCCAGTCCCTCAGGGTTATCTTTGTACGCAGCCAGGCGCAGCCGGTTTCTCTCTTCGGAGACAGCCCTTGCCATCTCTTCCGTCGAGGCGCCTTCATCCCTCATTTTATAAAGGATGTCTGTCATAGACTCCAGAGATTCATGATAGGCCTTGCGCTCTTCTTTCGCCCCGGCCACAAATTTCTCATCCGTCCAGTCATAATCCGCATATTCTCCAATACTTTTGGATTGCGGATCCGGAGAGAAGCCATAGACGGCATCCTCATTTTCGACGATGTCCTTCATCGCCTCCGGGTTCAGGCGCGGGTCATGGACATACTCAAAGCGACTCTGCGTATTGTCTTTCACCCCTGCCATGACAGGAAGGGATATTATTGATAGAAACATCGCAAAAAGAAAAACGATTCTTTTCATAAGCAGTCCTCCGATCTTCTTTCACAGCAGTCTTGCAGCGTTCTCGTTAAAATTTCTCCGCCTTGACTCTTAACCTGTCTTTGGGTTTGCAGCCGAAAAAATCTCCGTATATATCCTCTTTCCGGCCTTCTCCTCCGATTTCATGAGTGAGATTTTCTTCACCATCATCTCTCCACTTGGAGCTTTTACGTTTCGGTATGCCCCTGCGGCTTTCCTTATAATTGTTATGTGCGGAACAAATTTCTTGGTATCATATTTGATGCCGAACCTGTCAAGAGCATCCCTCACATTTTTCACCGCAGCTGAAAGTCCCTGGTTCCCTTTCATGCCGATA
>CACZQS010000056.1 GCA_902783325.1 uncultured Lachnospiraceae bacterium | reverse complement strand
CTCAAGGGCAAGGGCAATTTCAAGGGCAGCCGCACGGAGACCTTCGAAATCACGAGAGCCAATATCAGGAATGCGAAGATCTCGGGAGTGGAGAACAAAGGTTATACAGGAAAAGCGGTCAAGCAGAATCCGACGATCACGATGTCGGGCGTGACCCTCAAGGAGAACAGGGATTACACGCTGTCCTATAAGGACAACGTCGAGATCGGCACGGCGACGATGACCGTCACGGGCAAGGGCAATTATACCGGACAGACCTCCGTGAAGTTCAAGATTCAGAAGTTTTCGCTGAAGGACGCCAAAGTGAGCGGCGTCGAGAACAAGGAATACACGGGAGACCAGATCACCCAGAACTTCACTGTCACCTACAAGGGAAAGACGCTGAAGAAGGGAACGGACTATACCTACAACTATTCCAATAATGTCGATGTCGGCACGGCCTACCTCAATATCATCGGTCAGAACAGCTATCAGGGAGAGATCACCAAGAGCTTCACTATCTTGCCCCAGGGCGTATCGATTACGAGCGCGAAGCTTACGAACAAGAGGCTCGTCGTGACCTGGAGCAGCTGGCCGGCCGGCGTCAGCGGTCTGCAGCTGCAGCTGTCCGCGTCCCAGAGCTTCGACAGCACCCCGATTAAGAGAGATATTAGGGATAAGTCCGGAAATCAGTATGTGATGCTTCTTAACGATTCCTCACTGAAATATGTGCGTATCCGCACTTATCAGAGTTCGGGCGGACAGACCTACTATTCAAAATGGCGTGCGACTACGATCTCCGGTTCATAAGATTCAGGAAACAATAAGCTTCGGGGCCGTCCTGACTGTACTGTCAGGGCGGCCTCATCATGGGTGTTTTTCCCGGGGTGAAGGATTATGGCGGCAAAGATCGATTGCAGGACTGCGCGGATGCTGATCCGTCCTTATCTGGACGACGAGCTGCGGCCGAAGGCGTGCTCGGAGTTTCTCGCGCATGTGCAGAACTGTGAGGAATGCAGGCGCGAACTCGAGAACAGTTTTATCGTCGAGTACGCTCTGCAGTATCTCGACGACGACAAGATTGACAATTTCGATATTAAGGAACTTCTTGACGAGAGTATTGTTCAAAGAGAAAGGCGCATGAAGCGGCGTCAGATTCTGACTGTCCTGACATGGCTCTCCATTATCGTCATGGGAGCCGTGATCGCGGGAATCCTTGTGAGGCTGCTGCTTCCGGAAGTGTTCAGCTATGCGGTGGACGTGTTCCATGACATCAGCTCGTCGTACAATTTGAATTGATGATTGATTCGGCTGTCAAAAGTAGTGCGAAGGAAAATTGTATACTATACTATTATCCGAGGCCTTGCTTTTGACACTTGAATCATAATCCAAATGAAAAAGAACGCAGGTGGAGGTGACGTATGAGTAAAAAACTGGTCCTTCTCGACGGACACAGCATATTGTTCAGGGCTTTTTTCGGGATTCCGCTCACCATGACGGCGCCTGACGGCCTGCATACCAATGCCATATTCGGCTTCCTCAACATCATGTCCAAGGTGATCGACGAGGAGAAACCGGATTATCTGGCGGCTGCCTTTGATCTGCCGTCCCCGACCTTCCGGCATGAGCTGTATAAGGAGTATAAGGGGAACCGCGGTCCCGCTCCCGATGAATTCCGCGAGCAGGTTCCCGTCATGAAAGGCCTGCTTGACGACATGGGAATTCCTGTTCTTACTGCCGAGGGATGGGAGGCGGATGATATTCTGGGGACTATCGCCGGCCAGGCGGAAAAGAACGGGATTGACGTGGCGCTCATTTCCGGCGACAGGGATCTCCTGCAGATCGCCAGTGAAAAGACCAGGATCGTGATTCCGAAGACACGGGGCGGACAGACGACCTATGAGAACTACTCTCCGAAGGATGTCGAGGAGGCCTTCGGCGTGACTCCGGAGGGCTTTATTGAGCTGAAGGCTCTCATGGGAGACAGCTCCGACAACGTGCCCGGGCTTCCGGGCGTGGGGGAGAAGACAGCACAGAAGATCCTTCAGACCTTCGGCTCCATAGAGAATGCCCGCGCGCATACAGAGGAAATCAAGCCGAAAAAAGCGATGGAGGCGATGCGGGATCACTATGACGACCTCATGCTGAGCCTCGAGCTTGTGACCATTCGAAGGGATGCGCCGGTTGAGTTTGACGAGCAGAGCTTCCGCTATGAAAACATCTATAACGCGAAGGCCTACGACACGCTGAAACGGCTCGGCATGAAGAGCTTTCTGGGCCGCTTTGAGGAGGAGACCGGACCGAAGGGCGGGGAATCCGGATTCCGCGTCGTCTCAAGTCTCGGAGAGGCCGTGATTGCCTTTGAAACAGCCGCGGGAAAAGAAGAAGCCGGTCTTTCGCTCCTCACCGACAGAAGCGGAAAGGAGATTTATGCGGCAGCGGTGAGCTTCGATGAGGAGACCGACGTCATTCTTCCCGGCGGCATGATGAACGACGGATGGATCCGGTCCCGGATTCAGAAGCTTCTTGAGAGCGATGCCCTGATCCGGGTCTGCCATGCCAAGACCATCTTTAAGGCTGTTTCCGCCAGGGACCGCGGAAAGGTGTTTGACTGCGTCGTGGCGGCTTATCTCCTTGACCCGCTGAAGTCTGACTGGGACCACGATTCGGTCGCGTCCGCCTGTCTCGGAAAAAATGTTCCGTCCGAAGAAGAACTGATCGGCAAAAAAGGCCTGAAGGCAGCATCCGCGGAGGAAGGCTTTTCGGAAAAAGCCGCTGCTCTTGCTGCCATGCGGGCACAGACAGCGCTTGCATCCGGTGCCATTTTGCGGAAGAAATTACAGGAGCAGGACATGGAGCGGCTCTTTGACGAGGTGGAAATGCCCCTCACGTATGTGCTCGCTTCCATGGAAAATACCGGAATTCTCGCGAGCCGGGAAGAGCTGAAGCGCTACGGTGATTCGCTCACAGAGCGCATTGACGAGCTGACGGGGAAGATTTACGAGGCATCGGGGGAGGAATTCAATATCAACTCTCCGAAGCAGCTGGGTCATATCCTGTTTGAGAAAATGGCGCTGCCCGGCGGCAAGAAAACAAAGACCGGCTTTTCCACAGCCGCGGACGTGCTGGAAAAGCTGGCGCCCGGCAATCCCATTATTCTTGACATTCTGGAGTACCGGACCTTGAGCAAGCTGAAATCCACCTATGCGGACGGGCTCCCGGCCTTTATCGATGAGGACGGCCGGATCCGGACGAGCTTCAACCAGACCGTGACGGCGACGGGCAGGCTTTCCAGCGCGGATCCGAATCTACAGAATATTCCCATGCGCGAGGAGCTCGGGAGAAAGATCCGCAAGTGCTTCTATCCGAAGGAAGGCTGTGTGTTTGCAGATGCCGATTACTCCCAGATCGAGCTCAGGATCCTGGCCCACATGTCCGGCGACGAAAAACTGATCGAAGCTTATCAGGAGGCGAAGGACATCCACAGGATTACGGCCTCGCAGGTCTTTCACATTCCTTTTGAGGAAGTGACCGATCTCATGAGAAGAAATGCGAAGGCGGTAAACTTCGGCATCGTGTACGGAATCAGCTCCTTCGGGCTCAGTCAGGGACTGTCGATTTCAAGAGCCGAGGCCGAGGAGTACATAAAGAAGTATTTTGAGACATACCCGAAGATCAAAGCGTTCCTTGACGGACTGGTGGAGTCGGCAAAAGAGAAGGGATATGCCGTCTCGCTGTTCGGAAGGAGAAGGCCGATCCCGGAACTCAAGTCCGCGAATTTCATGCAGAGAAGCTTCGGAGAGAGGGCGGCGATGAACAGCCCGATCCAGGGGACGGCCGCGGACATCATGAAGATCGCCATGATCCGCGTCTGTAAGCGGCTGAAGGAGGAGCTCCCGGAAGCGGACCTGATTCTCCAGATCCACGACGAGCTCCTGATTGAAGTGCCGGAGGAAAAGGCGGAAGAGGCTGAGAGAATCATGTGTGAAGAAATGGCGGGGGCCGCGGATCTGAAGGTCTCCCTTGAGATCGACAGCCATGTCGGGAAAGACTGGTACGAGGCGAAATGACGGATTTATTGATTATAGGCGTCACCGGCGGGATCGGCTGCGGAAAGAGCGAAGTGCTGAAATACCTGAAGGAAGCGTGGAATGCGGAACTGATTCAGCTCGATGAGGTCAGCAGGGAGCTCACCCTTCCGGGAGGAGAGTGTGTGGAGGACGTCATCTCGCTTCTTGGACAGGAGGTCGTGAACGAGGACGGATCGCTGAAGCGTGGGCGCATGGCGGAGATCGTGTTTGCCGACGAGAAGCTTCGGCGGCAGCTCAACGCCATTATTCATCCTGCCGTCAAAAAGAAGACAATCGGGCTTCTTAAGGCAATGCGCGAAAAGGGATCTCCTCTTGCCGTGATCGAAGCGGCGCTTCTCCTCGAAGATAATTATGATGCAATCTGCTCCGAGATATGGTATATTTATGCGGATGAAGCCACAAGATACAGGAGACTTGTGTCGTCGAGAGGGTACAGCGGCGCAAGGATCGAGGCCGTCTTCCGCTCACAGATGAAGGAAGAGGAGTTCCGGGCGCGCACGGATTACGTGATCGACAACAGCGGCGCCTTCTCCCATACCCGGGAACAGATTGATTCCCGGATGAGAGAACTCACCGGCCTGAAAAGGTAAATCGCGATTCTCGAAGAGGAATCCTGTGTCAAAGATTGAATGGATATATGTATTCAGAACCTGATTACAGATAAGCCGTGAATAGTAACCATAGGGGAGCATAATGAAATTCTGCAGTATTGCAAGTGGAAGCAGCGGGAACTGCATCTATGCGGGCAGCTCCGGCACTTCCGTTCTGATCGATGCCGGCATCTCGGGAAAGCGGATTGAGGCGGGACTTAACGGTCTTGACCTCACGACGAAGGAGATGGACGGCATCCTTGTTACGCATGAGCACTCGGACCATATCAAGGGGCTCGGAGTTCTCGCGAGGCGCTACGGCATCCCGATCTACGCGACACAGGGCACGATCGATGCCGTCATGAATATGCCGTACGTCGGAAAGATTCCGGAGGAGCTTCTCCGTCCGGTCCGGGCGGACGAGCGGTTTATGATCGGGGACCTCGAGATTCTGCCATTTTCCATCTCACATGACGCGGCGGAGCCGGTCGGTTACCGCATCGGGCACGAGGGCAGGGCAGCGGCCGTTGCGACGGATATGGGCTGCTACGACGATTATACGGTGCGGAATCTCACCGGGCTTGACGTGCTGCTTCTGGAATCCAATCACGACGTCCGCATGCTGGAAGCCGGAAGGTATCCCTATTATCTGAAGCGAAGAATTCTGAGCGAGAAGGGTCATCTGTCCAACGAGAGCTGCGGGAGGCTTCTTGGTCTTGTTCTCCACGACCGGATCCGGGAGATCTTTCTCGGCCACTTAAGTGCGGAGAATAATTATGAGGCGCTCGCTTTTGAGACGGTGTGCGATGAAGTGACGCTCGGGGACAATCCTTACCGCTCTTCGGATTTCAGGATTACGATCGCGCACCGGGACGCGCCCGGGAATGCCGTCTTGTTCTGACATCGAATCAAGGAAAGAAAGGTTTTTTAAACTATGAAGAAGGCAATTGTGACAGTAGTGGGACTGGATACGGTCGGGATCATCGCCAGGGTCTGCACGTATCTGGCAGAGAACAGCTGCAACATTCTGGATATTTCCCAGACGATCACCGGCGGGTATTTTAATATGATGCTGATCACGGACTACGGGAAATCGGAAAAGTCCTTCGCCGTGATCCGCGAGGAGCTGAAAAGCCTGGGTGAGGGGATCGGCGTGGAGATTCATGTGCAGAGGGAAGAGCTGTTTGAGAAAATGCACAGGATCTGAAGCGGATTGCGTATGTCTGCCTGACTTACAGACTGCTTCATATATCAAAACGGAGAACCTGGATGATTAACATTACCGAAGTCATTGAAACCAATAATATGATCCAGCGGGAGAACTTCGATGTCCGCACGATTACGATGGGGATCTCCCTCCTGGACTGCATTGATTCCGATTTGGATGCTATGTGCGCGAAGATTCGCCGGAAGATCCTGTCACGGGCCGGCAGACTCAAGGAGACCGGCGATGAGATCGGCGCGGAATTCGGCGTGCCGATTGTGAATAAGAGGATCTCTGTCACGCCGATCGCCCTGATCGGAGGCTCCGCCTGCTCTTCGGGGCAGGATTTTGTCAGGATCGCGGAAACTCTGGACGAGTGTGCGCAAAATGTCGGCGTCAATTTTATCGGCGGCTTCAGCGCTCTTGTCTTAGAGGGAATGACGCCTGCGGATGAGCTTCTGATCCGCTCGATTCCGGAGGCCCTTGCAAGAACGGAGCGGGTGTGCAGCTCCGTGGTGGTCGGCTCCACCAAACAGGGAATCGATATGGATGCCGTCCGCCTCATGGGAGAAGTGATCCTGAGCTGTGCGGAGAAGACGAAGGACGCGGACGGCCTCGGCTGTGCGAAGCTGGTGGTCCTTTGCAATGCTCCCGACGACAACCCGTTTATGGCAGGCGCCTTTCACGGCGTCACGATGCCGGATACGGTGATCAACGTGGGCGTTTCCGGCCCCGGTGTCGTGAAGGCTGCCGCGGAGGAGTGCGCGGGGGCGGATTTTGAGACGCTGTGCGAGATGATCAAGCGGACAGCCTTCAAGATCACCCGCGTGGGACAGCTTGTGGCCCAGGAGGCCTCGAAGCGTCTCGGCTATCCGTTTGGCATTGTGGATCTTTCTCTGGCCCCGACGCCGGCCGTCGGGGATTCGGTGGCGGATATCCTCAAGGAATTCGGCCTCGAGCAGCCGGGCGCGCCGGGCACGACGGCGGCCCTCGCCGTGCTGAATGACCAGGTGAAAAAGGGCGGGCTCATGGCTTCTTCCTTTGTGGGCGGGCTCTCGGGAGCCTTTATCCCCGTCAGTGAGGACGAGGGCATGATCAAAGCGGTGGAGGCCGGAGCGCTTACCATCGAAAAACTGGAGGCCATGACCTGTGTGTGTTCGGTCGGCCTCGATATGATCGCCATTCCCGGCGACACGCCGGCTTCCTCCATTTCCGGCATTATCGCCGATGAGATGGCCCTCGGAATGATCAACCAGAAGACGACGGCAGTGCGCGTCATTCCGGTTCCCGGAAAGAAGGTGGGAGATATGGTCACCTTCGGCGGGCTTCTCGGCTACGCGCCGGTCATGGCCGTGAATCCTTTTGACTGTTCACGTTTTATCGCCAGGGGCGGGCGCATTCCCGCACCTGTCCATAGCTTTAAGAATTGAAAACAGCAGCCGTTATATGTGAATTCAATCCGTTTCATAAGGGCCACGCGTACCTGTTTGGGATGGCGCGGCAGTTTGGCGCTGACTTCGTGATCTGCCTCATGAGCGGGGATTACGTACAAAGAGGCGAGCCCGCCATCCTTGACAGATATGTGCGGGCGGAGATGGCTCTTGACGGCGGAGCGGATGTCGTCCTCAGCTATCCCGCGCGGTACGCGGCTTCTTCCGCGGAGAGCTTTGCCTCTCACGCGGTCCGGATCCTCGACAAACTCGGATGCGTTGATGAGCTCATCTTCGGGAGCGAGAGCGGAGACGCGGCAAGGATCATGGAGTGCGCGCGGCACCTTGCCTTTGAGAGCCGCGATTACCAAACAAAACTGAAAACGGCGCTTCGCGAGGGTCTCTCCTTTCCGAGGGCCCGGGAAAATGCCCTGCCCGAATTCAGAGATCTTCTCGGCAGTCCAAACGACATTCTCGCCATAGAATACTGCAAGGCACTTATAAGATGTGATTCCCGCATCCGCCCGGTGACCGTAAAAAGGATAGGCGCGGGGCATCATGAAGCAGGATTCCGAAAGACTCCGGATGGGAATCATGCGGAAAATGAAACTGCGATATCCGCTTCCGCCGGAACTGTCAGAAGTGCCATGCGGCTGGGAGAGGCGGAGTACCTTTCCGCAATCCCCGTCTTCTGTCATGCTGCGCTGAAGCGCTATTTATCCGTTAACTGTCTGATGGGCGCGGATGCTTATGACGCGCTGCTTCTTGACGCTTTGTGGCGCGCCGGGTCGGCCGATGAGCTCGCGGTTTACTGTGATGTGACACCGGAGATCGCGGGGACATTTCTCCGGGAGAGGGTCCTCTATACGGACAGGGATGAGTTTATAAGGCGGTGCACGTCGAAAACCGTACCGGCCTCCCATATCGCAAGAGCGCTTCTGAGTCTCACCCTGGGTCTCAAGGATGATCCGCCCGTTCCGTCTGCTGCCGTCACGCAGCTCCTGGGTTTCCGGAAGGAGGCATCCGGGCTGTTATCCCGAATGAATAAAGAGTGTCTCGTGATCAACCCGGCAAAGGATATCCCGAAGCTCTCCGGCCCGGAGCGCTTCATCATTGAGGAGGATTTCCGGGTGAGCAATCTCTATGAGGCGCTGCTCGCGCAGCGGTCGGGCAGGAGAGCGGTTCCGGCGCTTGCAAGGCCCGTGATCAAACGGTGAAAAAGGATTGATCTGATTGATCTTATCCTGTTTCTTACGCAGAAAGTGTGATATGATAGCGGTAACTCATGAAGAGCGTGAAAGGAGTAAAGATTATGGGATTTATCGACGAGCTGAAAGCAAAAGCAAAAGCGGACAAGAAGACCATCGTTCTGCCGGAGTCCATGGACAAGCGCACATTTGAGGCGGCCTCGAAGATCGCGAAGGAAGGGATTGCCGACGTCGTGATCATCGGCACGCAGGAGGAGATCGGGAAGAACGGCGCAGGCTATGATTTAAGCGGTGTCCGTATTGTCGATCCGTTTAACGATCCGAATAAGCAGAAGTACATCGATAAGTTTGTGGAGCTTCGCGCGAAGAAGGGCGTGACGCCGGAGAGCGCGAAGGAGCAGATGGAGAAGGATTATATGTACTACGCCTGCCTGATGTGCAAGTGCGGAGACGCCGACGGCGTCGTCTCCGGAGCCTGTCATTCCACGGGCAACACCATTCGTCCGGCTCTTCAGCTCTTAAAGACAAAACCGGGCATCAATTCCGTCTCGGGCTTCTTCCTCATGGAGGTTCCGGACTGCACGCTCGGATACAACGGGCTCTTTGTTTTTGCGGACTGCGCGGTCAACGTGGATTTCGATTCCCAGAAGCTGGCGGAGATCGCCGCGGTCTCGGCGGAATCCTTCCGCAGCTTTGTCGGAGCGGAGCCGAAGGTCGCGATGCTCTCTTATTCCACGAAGGGAAGCGCGAAGCACGACGACGTCACGAAGGTCTCGGACGCGGTCGCGATCGTCAAAGAGAAGTGCCCGGATCTGTGCGTGGACGGAGAACTGCAGCTTGACGCGGCTCTGGTGGAATCCGTCGGACAGCTCAAAGCTCCCGGAAGCCCGGTCGCGGGACATGCCAATACACTTGTATTCCCGAGCCTTGAAGCAGGCAATATCGGATATAAGCTCGTACAGAGACTTGCGAAAGCCAACGCATACGGCCCGGTCCTCCAGGGACTTGCGATGCCGGTCAACGATTTGTCCCGCGGATGCTCTGCGGACGACATCGTCGGCGTTGTCGCGATGACAGCTGTGCAGGCACAGCAGGCTTAACACGATTTGAGCAGGAGGAGGAAAAACCAATGAAAGTATTAGTGATCAATGCGGGAAGCTCATCTCTCAAGTATCAGCTCATCGATATGGAGGATGAATCCGTAAAAGCCAAGGGTCTGTGCGAGCGCATCGGCATCGACGGCTCCAAGCTCACCCACAAGGTTCCGGGCAGGGAAGACTTCGTCGTCGACAAGGATATGCCGACGCATCAGACCGCGATCGAGCTCGTGCTTGAAGCCCTGATCAGCCCCGAGCACGGCGTGGTTTCTTCTGTCGACGAGATCGACGCTGTGGGCCACCGCGTCCTGCACGGCGGTTCCGTCTACACGGAATCCATCAAGGTCAATGACGATGTGAAGAAAGTGATCCGTGAGTGCTTTGACCTCGGACCTCTCCACAATCCCGCGAATCTTATGGGCATCGAGGCCTGTGAGGCCGCTATGCCGGGCAAGGCCAACGTCGCCGTTTTCGACACGGCGTTCGGCATGAGCCTCGCTCCTTACGCCTACCGCTATGCGATCCCGGAGGAGTACTACGACAAGTATAAGCTCCGCCGCTACGGCTTCCACGGCACCAGCCACATGTTCGTCTCCGGCGAGACGATCCGCTACGCGTCCCTTCCCGAGGGCCATCAGAGAGTGATCGTCTGCCACCTCGGAAACGGTTCTTCTATTTCCGCTTCCGTCGGAGGCAAGGCAGTGGACACATCCATGGGCCTTACCCCGCTCGAGGGCCTGGTCATGGGAACCCGCTCCGGCGATGTGGATCCGGCTGTCGTCCAGTTCATCTGTGACCACGAGGGGATCTCCGTCGACGACATGCTCACCATTCTCAATAAGAAATCCGGCGTGCTCGCGCTGTCCGGCAATCTTTCAAGCGACTTCCGCGACCTGTCTTCGGCGGCAGAAGGCGGAAATGAGAAGGCGCAGCTGGCGCTGGACGCATTTGCCCACAAAGTGGAAAAGACCGTGGGCGGATACCTGGCCGTCATGAACGGTGCGGACGCCATCGCTTTTACCGGCGGAATCGGCGAGAACGACTGTGCGATGCGCGCAAAGATCCTGGAGCATTTCGGTTTCGCGGGAGTGAAGCTTGATCCGGAGAAGAACAAAGTCCGCGGTGAGAGATGCGAGATTTCCACACCGGATTCCGCAATCCGCGTTTTCGTCATCCCGACGAACGAGGAACTTGCGATCGCGCGCGAAACAGTGCGTCTTTCCTGATTTTCACTGTTGACAAAGGGCAGGACACGCCTGTATAATGGTCAAGTGCGTTAAGGAGGTGTGAAACGATATGTCCATTTGTCCGAAGAATAAACATTGCTCTGCACGTCGTGACAAGACAAGGGCTCATTGGAAGATGAGTGCCCCGACACTGGTCAAGTGCAGCAAGTGCGGCGCACTTATGATGCCGCACAGAGTCTGCAAGGCCTGCGGAACATACAATAAGCGCGAAATCGTCAAACAGGACGAAGATTAATCTATTGATGCAAGCGATGAGCTGCCGCCGGTTTTACGGCGGCAGTTTTCTTTCAGGTTACTATTCGCAGCTTATCTGCAATCAGGTTCTGGCTCTTCGTGCTGGCGACGCGAAGCTAGTCCTTTAGGGCACGAAAGAGACAGGTTCTGATTACAGAT
>CACZQS010000055.1 GCA_902783325.1 uncultured Lachnospiraceae bacterium | reverse complement strand
GCCATGCCCCAAACACTTCCTTCACCCGCACCGGCCGTAAGAAGGCTCCATTTTGAGATAAAACCGCAGAAAAGCGGAATGCCTGTGAGCGACAGGGCGCCCAGCGTATAGCAGACAAACGTCACCGGCATCTTCCACCCGATCCCGTTGATCTCGTAAATGTACTGCTGCCCCGTCTTGTGCATAAATGCGCCCGCGCACATAAAGAGCGAGATCTTGATCACGCCGTGGAACAACATGTGCGCCATCCCGGCCTGAAATCCGAGCGGCGTCATCAGCATGACGCCGAAGAGCATGTAAGACAGGTTGCTCATCGTGGAGAAAGCAAGTCTTCTTTTAAAATGCGTCTCCCGGATCGCCATCACCGCGCCGAAAAGCAGCGAGAAGATGGCAACGGCTATGCAGATCTTCTGCTCAAAACTGCCGGCAAGGAGCTCCGGCCCGAAGACATACCAGGTCATCCGCATGACCGCGAAGACGCCTGCGTTGACCACGGCCACCGCGTGCAGCAATGCCGTGACCGGCGTCGGCGCAACGGATGCCGTCGGCAGCCAGTCATAGAGCGGGAACACCGCGGCTTTTGCCCCGAAGCCGAAGAAGCCGAATACAAAAGCGCCACGCATAAGAGGGACGTCAAAGCCGGGAAGCAGGTCTCCTCCGAAGATAAAGCTGCCCCCGCTGCTGTTAAGGGTCGTCAAAACTACCGGGAAGAAAGCCAGTGCCGCGCCGCCTATGGTGTAGGCCGCGTATTTCCGTCCCGCGTACATACTCTCGTGATCTCCGTAGTGGGAAACCAGAGGAATCGTCACGAGCGTCAGCATCTCATAAAAGACATACATCGTGATCATGTCCGCGGCAAATGCGATGCCTACCGCCGCTCCGTAAGTCATGACGTAAAAGGCAAAGAAGGAATTCTTTCTCTCCGACTCCCGCATATAGGAAAATGCGTAGAGCATCACGAGCGGCCACATCGCCGCCACCATCCCGGCAAACAGACAGCTCAGTCCGTCGACGGCGAAGGAGATGGAAAAGCCGGACGTAAAACTGTATACGGTGACGGGCGTATTCCTGCACAAAAAGAGGCACAGGTACACCGCCGCCGAAGTCAGGACGACGATCGTCTCGGAATAGATCTCCCTCGCCCTGTCGGTCTGAAAGCGGATCTTAAGGATCAGCGCCCCGCCGATGACCGGAAGCAGGATCGGGACCAGAAGGATTAGCGGATTCATTTCATAGATCTCCTGATGATGACAATTGGGGACTCTCACCATTTGTCATCTGTGTTCATTTATTATTTCGGCTTTTTTTGCAATCACAACAAATGGAGAGAATCCCCAATTGTCACAGAGCCGCTGTCATATACATCAGAAACCAAGTGCCGACACGATGGCGGGACCGAAGAGTCCGACCACGAGCGTGCACGCGCAAAGTGCGATCATGGGAACGGTCATGAGCGGCGACGGCTCGGCATCTCCCGCCTTCGGAGCGCTCTCCTCCTCTTTATCCCTCCCGGGGAAGAACGCATCCACCGTCACCGGGAGCAGATACCCCGCCGTGAGAAGCGCGGACACAAGAAGCACGGCCGGCGCGAGATAGGCAAAGGGCACAACGCCGTAGGAAAGAGCCGCCGAGGCGATCACCCATTTGCTCACGAAACCGCCGAGGGGCGGAATCCCGACAAGCGAGAGCGACGCGATCGTGAAGCACCACATCGTGACCGGCATGCGCCTGCCGATTCCCTTCAGGTCGGTGACATTTCTCACACCGAGCTTATAGATAAAGACGCCCGCAACGAGGAAGAGGCAGCCTTTCGACGCGGCGTGCTGCATCAGGTGGAGCAGGCCGCCCTTCAGCCCTTCCGGGCTCAGGAAGGACAGGCCGAGCATGATATAGGAGATCTGGCTGATCGTCGAATAGGCGAGTCTCTTCTTCATGATCTTCTCGCAAAATGCCATCATCGAGCCCATAAACACGGTAAGCATGGCGAGGCACATCCACGCGGTCTGCACCCAGGTGCCGCGGATATTGTCAGCGCCGACGGAATAGTACACCAGCCGGACCACACACACCACGCCGGCCTTCGCGACGATTCCGGAGAGCAGCGAGGAAGCCGGGGCGGGGGCGATGGGATGCGCGGCCGGAAGCCACCCGTGCATCGGATACATGCCGGCCTTTGTCCCGAAGCCGACGATCCCGATCATCACCGCGGCAAGAAAGAGTCCGTAATTGGCGGAGATCTTTGCCCCGTCGAGGAAGCCGCCCATCACGAAGGACGCGTCCGGGGACGAGCAGTAATAGACATAGAACACCGCGAAGAGTCCCATGAACGCCCCGCCGATGGAATAGAACAGATACTTCAATCCCGCCGTGACCGCTTCCTTCGTGAGCTCGTGCAGGACGAGCGGAACCGTGGACAGCGTCAGGATCTCGAAAAACAGGTACATGGTGATGAGATTCGAGGACATGCACACCGCGATGAGCGCCCCGAAGGAAATGAAGAAGAAAGCAAAGAACTGCTCCGGCCGCTCCTCCATCCGCATATACTCATACGCGTAGAAGCAGACTGCCGTATAAAGACATGCGGCGGCTGCGGCCGCGATGCGCCCGAAATTGTCGAAGCCGAAGCTCATCGTGACATTCTCCGTAAAGCGGATGACGGTGAGGGACCTGCCGAAGAACAGCGCGGCAATCAGCAGAAGATCCGTCGCAAGGATCAGCACCGTCGAAGCCGTCCTCCGTCGTCCTTCTTCCTTCAGTTTTATCATAAAGGCCCCGCCGATCATCGGCAGGAGAAATGCAAGCAGAAGCAGCATAATATCCTCCTTCCTCTGCCCTTATTTATCCGAACATCTGAAGCCCTTTCTCAATGAGGCCGGTAAACACCCAGGAAAAGAGTCCGAGGGCTAGATTGACCGCAATCAGAGTACTCATGGAAACCGCGTAGAGCGCGCCGTGCTTAACCGTCGTCCTCCGCTTGTCCTCCCCCTCCGAGAAGATGCGGATCAGAGTCCTTATAAAATACAGCGCGTTCAGCACGGAGCTGACAGCCAGCACAATCATGATCAGAACCATCTTGTACCTGCTGCCGCTTCCAACCGCCGCGGAGGCAAAGAGCAGCTTCGATGAAAATCCCGCGAAGATCGGAATACCGATCATCGAGAAACCCGCGGCACCGAAAAAGAAGCCGGTACTCGGATCCCTCAGTCCGCTGCCCTGCAGTTTCTTGAAGAGCAGGCTGTTGCCCGAGGCCTCGGCCAGCCGCGGCGTCGTCAGAAAGAGCAGCGATTTCGTCACGGAGTGGGCCAGGATGTGGAAGATCGCTGCCGTATACCCGGCTGTCCCGCCGATGCCTATGCCCATGAAGATATATCCGATCTGGGCCGCGGAAGAAAATGCGATCATCCGGTTGATATGCTCCGCGTGCAGCGCCGACACGGAGCCGAGCACGATTCCGCACATGCCGAGTACGAGCAGGATGTTCGCAATCGGAAGCTTCTCAAAGACCCCGATGCCGACCACGCGGTAATAGATCTTGAAAAGCAGGAAGATATAGCATTTTGAGACGAGGGACGAGAGCACCGAGCCGGAGGTGGGCGTCGCATAGCCGTAGGTATCCGGCATCCAGAAGTGGAAGGGGAAGAGTCCGCTCTTAATCGCGAGCCCGATGGTCAGCACTCCCAGCGCCATCGTGACCGCGAGAAGCGTCCTGTGATCGCCCGAAATCCTGGCGATGGTCTCCTGCATGGGTATCATCAGCAGGTTTCCGGTGATGTCATAGAGAAGGACCACGCCGAGAAGAAAGAGCCCTGACCCGAGCAGATTCATGATCATATAGCGGATTGCCGCCAGGGTCGTCCGCCCGATCTCGCGCACGATGAGAACGCCGCAGCTCGTCAGCGTCAGGATCTCGAGGAACACGTACCCCGTGAAAATGTCATTTGTCCACAGGATCGCCATGATCGCCGCTGTCATCAGGTTGATCAGGGTGTAATACAGGTTTACCTTGCTAAAGTCCAGGTCAAGATCTATGAAGCGCGACCCTCCCAGTACGGAGCAGATCATGACGATGAGGAAGATCAGAGCCAGAAGGGATTCCAGGATCCCCGCGCGGATTTCATTTCCCCACGGAGCAGGGAACTCTCCCATGACATACGTGAAGGATTCTCCCGTCCGCACCGTATAATAAAGCACACAGGAAACAAGCGCGATCAGCACGCACTCGTAAATAACCGTGTATCTTCTTGCCGTCTTCCCGCTCAGCATCGTGCAGAGCACTCCGGAAAACAGGCTCAGCACAATGGTAAACAGCGGAAAATTCGTGATAAAGTTCATCTGTCCTCCGTCTGATGCTTCGACATCTCATAGATCTCATCCAGCTGCAGCGTGTGATACCGCCGGTAGAGCCGCACCGTGAGCGACAGCATGATGGCCGTCACCGACACGGATACGACGATACCCGTCAGCACGAGACCGGCCGGAACCGGATTGATATAGGCCGCCGCATCCGTCACTCCGTCCGTGATGATCGGAGCCTTTCTCCCGCGGATGTAGCCCATGGACGCGAGGAATAAGAACGTGCCCGTATCCATGATATTGAGCCCGATCAGTTTTTTGAAGAGATTGTTCTGGAAGAGCAGCATCGTAAAGCCGATCCCGAACAGGATAACGGCGACGGCTTCTTCATAATTTGCCAGTAGATTTGCTAACATTGATATCTTAAGCCTCTACAAAACACTGTTTTATACTCGCTGACGATCTTCAGCCCCCCACCTGCGCGCCGCGCATGAAGAGACTGTAAAATCCGTACATGGTGAAGGCGACAACCAGACCCACCGCGATGTCCAGCGGAAGGATCAGCCCACCGCTTAAGATGGCGCCCGGCGTCCCTTTCGGAATGTGGTTTTCCAGGTGGTTGGCGCCGGTGAAAAAGACGTAGCCCTTGGCCGCGCTGTAGAAGGTGAGCGCTCCGAAGGTCACCCAGGCGCTGAGCCGTCTGGAGAAGACCCGGTCCGCGGTGTCGAAGCCGAAGGCCACAGAGAATATGATCATTCCGGCTCCCATCACCGCGCCTCCGGAGAACCCGCCGCCCGGTCCGTTCTGGCCGTTCAGCAGGACATAGATGCCGAAGACAAAGATGCAGGGGACGAGAACGGCCGCGACATTTCTCATGATCGCTTCTTTGGAAATGTCATGGAAATGCTCCGTGCGGATTGTGTAATAGTCCTCGTAGTCCTTCCGGGTGTTTTTCCTGTCGAGGCGGAGGAGAATCGTGACGCAGATCAGGGCGGTAAAGAGCACGTGCGACTCGCCCAGTGTGTCAAATGCCCGGTAATCGAGGATCAGTCCCGCCACGATATTCACGGCGCCGGTTTCTCTCAAGCCGTCCTCTACATAGCGCTTCACCATGGCGGTCGTTTCCGGATTTTCCACACCGTACCTGGGGAGGCAGGCCACCACGAACAGCAGGACTCCGATGAGGAGGATGCAGCTCACGACGGCGATAATATGATACAGGGCGTAGAAGCCCTTTGTCTCGGCGCTCGCAATCTTCATCGCGCTGCGGGAGCGGCGGATCTCCCGCCTTATATGGCGGATCTCCCGCTTTTGCTGCTCGCGGGATTCGTCATGAACTTCATCCATCTCAAGAATGTTCTCCATGACGTCTGTCTCACCGAACAGCCACTTTGAAAAACGGCTCTCCTTCATACGTCAGTGCCCTCTTCCTTTGATTTGTCTTCCGCGTGAAGCCTTCTCAAGGTGAGCAGAAACAGCGTACCGCTGATTCCGGCTCCCACCGCGGCCTCCGTGATGGCCAGGTCCGGAGACTCCATGAACACCCAGAGGATGCACATCACGGAACTGTATGAGAGGAAGATGATGACAGCCTGCAGAAGCGATTTTGTCAGATTGACGCTTACGGCGCAGACGATCAGCAGGACGAGGAGCAGTATTTTAAGAATCTCCGTCAGTGTCAGTACCATAATCCTTTACCCCTATAAAACGTACATACTTTTCGAGCTGCTTATTCGTATAATACTCGACCTGCGCCACATAGTGCGTGGAAACCGGTGAAGTAAACCACATAAAAAAGATGAGCAGCAGGAGTTTGAGCGAATCGAGATGAAATCCCGTCGCGATCACAAGTCCGATCACGATCAGAAAGATCCCCAGGGTATCGCCGACGCCGGCCGCGTGCAGCCGGTTCAGGACAAATTCAAACCGCGCCACTCCGATGACGGCCACCGCAAATGCGGCTACTCCGGCAAGAAGAAAGACCGCGGTGAGCCAGAACTGAATCCATGCAAGCATTATTTCTTTTCTCCTCTTGTCATAAACCGGTGACGGCGCTTGTCCCTGGAAGGGATGTGGGTGAGTGAGAGCATAAGAACCGCGACGAAGCTGATCATCGCGTATATGAGCGCGACGTCCGTCAGATACGGCTCATGAAGCATCTTTGACAGAATCGCCAGAGAGCAGATCACCATGGTGCTGAGCATATTGACGCACAGAATGCGCTCCATGACACCATTGGTGAGCACGGAGCGGATCAGCATAACGGCAATCAGCACGCCCAGCATGAGGAGTACTGTGATATACAGGATCTGATAGGCATTTTCCACTGACAAGATATCTCCCTCCTTAAGTCAACTGCAGTTTATATCTGACTGAACTTAAACTCCTCTTTTTACATCCTGAACTGACGCAGAAGCTTCACGAAATCCGAATCCCCCATGCCGGACGAGAACTCGTCACACAGACAGTG
>CACZQS010000054.1 GCA_902783325.1 uncultured Lachnospiraceae bacterium | reverse complement strand
GCTGGGGGCCTGGTTTAAGGATTACGTCTATATGCCCCTTGCGGTTTCTCCGTTTATGATCCGCTTCACGGGATGGATCCGAAAGGTTTTCGGCAAGCGGGCGGCGAGGACCGTCTCCGCCGCGATTCCGCTTCTTGTCGTCTGGATCCTGACGGGACTGTGGCATGGGACGGGAGTGAACTACCTGATCTGGGGCCTCTATTGGGGGATCCTGATCATCCTGTCGACGATCTTTACACCGGAGTTTACGAAGCTCCGCAAGAAGAGGGGATGGGAAGAGAAGGGCGGCGCCTATCATTTTCTGCAGATGCTTCGCACCTATCTCCTTTTCGCGATCGGGCGGTGGATTACGCTGCCGGGCAAAGAAGAGGTTCTGCAGCGCATCCTGGACCTGAAGAAGTTCCGGTTCGGGCAGCTCTTTGACTACTCCTCACTCTTCCAGTTCGGTCTGGCTGAGAAGCAGGTGAGGGTTCTTGCGCTGTCGCTCGTTTTCCTCCTGGTCTGCAGTCTTGTCCAGGAGAAGAAGAGCATTCGGGAGACGGTTGAGAAGTGGGCGCTGCCGGTGAGATGGCTGGCCTATTACGGGTTTATCTTCTTTATTCTGATTTTCGGTTATTATGGGCCCGGGTATGACGCATCGGCGTTTATCTATATGCAGTTCTGATTCCAGTGTCAAAAAGTCAAATATCACACCGTGCCTGCACGGTGGGAGATTGTCAAAGAGGTTTTTTATGAGAAAGACAGCAAACAGGATCATAATCGTTCTGGCGGCTGCGCTGCTGGTGCTCTTCGGGGCGCTGACGGCGGAGGCGGCCGATATCGCACTCAGCAAAACCGAGATTTCCGCAGTCGAGGGAGAGACCGCCAAGCTGAAGCTGAAAGGCGCGAAGGCATCCAAGGTCAAGTGGAAATCGTCGGACGAGACCGTGGCAGTCGTCAGCTCCAAGGGAAAAGTGAAGGCTGTGGGGTACGGCACGTGCAAGGTCACTGCCAAATACAAAAAGAAGACCTATACCTGCAAGGTAGAGGTGGAGAGCCTGCTCATCTCCGAGGAGGCGATCGCCCTTGTCAGAGGCCGCCAGAGGACGCTTACCGTAAACAGCGAGAAAGCAAAACCTGTCTGGAACAGCTCGAATCCCACCGTGGCCGCGGTCAACGAGAGCGGGATTGTGCAGGGCCTCACTGCCGGACTATCTCTGATTACGGCGACATGGAAGGGCTATACGGCAAGCTGCTATGTCTCGGTTCTGGGCATTTCCACGGAAGCGCTGATCAATACAGGCAAACCGAAGCTGTCGAATCTGGGCAGGATTGTGCTGGCGGGAAGCTCTTCGATGGATCTGTGGTACAGCGCGCCGCAGGCATTTGCCCCTTATAAAGTGCTGAATATGGCGGTCGGAGGGTCGAAGGTGTCCGACTGGCTCAAATGGTATCCGGACATGATCGTCCGCTACAAGCCCTCTGCCGTGGTCCTCTATGTGGGAGCAAATGACCTGGCAAACGGCAATGGCGTGAGAGGAGCGGATAACGCGCAGAACACGATCGCGCTCCTTAATCAGCTCAGCAGCCGGCTGAAGGATGTGCCGATTTACTATGTGGGTGTCTGCCCCTGTCACATCAGGAAAGGCGCCTGGCAGGAAATTGCCATGTCGAACTCCCTCGTGAGTTCCTATTGCAATGTCACAAAGAACGTCTACTATCTCGATCTGCCGTCGAAGATCGTCAGAAGCGACGGAACCCCGGACCCTGAGCTTTTCCTCCCGGACAAGCTGCATCCCAGTACAAAAGGGTATCTTGTCTGGAAAGAACATGTCGCGGGACCGGTGAAGAAGAACCTGAAAAAGAGCACCAAAAAGTCGGGTAAATCATAAAAACAGATCGCGTAAAGGAAAGATTCCCCATGCTGGAGATCAGTAATATCAAACTTCCCTGCGGGAGCGGACAGGAGCTTCTTGATGAAAAGATCAGGAAGCTTTTGCATACGGAGACTTTTAAGTATACGGTCGCGAGGCATTCCGTGGATGCCAGAAAAAAGCCGGAGCTCTATGACATCTATACTGTCCATGCGACCCTGGGCCGTCCGTCCGCGGACAAGGCTTTCGCCATAAAAATGAGACGCCGGGAGATCCGTTATATCGATCCGGTTCAGTACCGCTTTCCTGCCCCGCCGGAATCCGCCCCAGTGCTTCACACGTCTCCTGTTGTTGTGGGCAGCGGACCGGCGGGGCTTTTTGCCGCCCTGCTGCTTGCGGAGAACGGGTTCCG
>CACZQS010000053.1 GCA_902783325.1 uncultured Lachnospiraceae bacterium | reverse complement strand
GTCTCACTGATGAAGAACAGCATCGTCATGGGGATCATGACATTTGCCCTCATGCCCGGAATCGTCGCGGGCGGCATCGACGTGTCGTTCCCGGCCATCGCGGTCTGCGGGATGTTCACGACGAGCAAGATCATGCAGAACATCGACTATAACGGGCCCGTTATTCTCCCGATTCTTCTTTCCGTGGCGATCGGAACGGTTCTGGGACTCTTAAACGGACTCATTATCACGAAGTTCTCGCTGCCTGCATTTATCGTGACGCTCGGAACCTCTTCACTGTACTACGGACTCCTGATCACTCTGGTCGGAAGCAAACCGGTGAACCGGCTCTGCAAACCGATGGAGGATTTCGGCAAGGCCGTGATGATCAGCGGAAATTCCGGAGCGGTTACTACGAGCTGTACATGGACCTTCCTCTTCCTTGTGGCGGTGGCCCTCATCGTCTATTTTATGCTGAAGTACACGATGCTCGGCCGGGGAATCTATGCCATAGGAGGCAACCGCGTTTCCGCCGAGAGGGCGGGATTTAACGTCAACGGAATCCTGATCTTTGTGTACACCTTCATAGGAGCCTGCGCCGGGCTGGCCGGCATCTGCCACACGATGCAGGCCCGCATCTGCATGCCGACGGACCTCATGGGATCCGAGATGCTCTGCATCGCGGCTGTCGTCCTCGGAGGCACGAATATCGCGGGCGGCAAAGGCACTGTAATCGGAACGACACTCGGCCTCATCCTGATCACGGTCGCGAGAAGCTCCCTCACACTTGTAGGCGTGGACTCCAGCTGGCAGCAGATGATTGTCGGAATCGTCATCGTCGCCGGTACCGCACTCTCGGCCTACAAGGAACTGAAGAACAGCCGGAAGATCGCGAAGATCCTGGAAGACTAGGGAGGGCGTGAGATATGAACAATGAGAAGGGTATTATCAAGTATCTGAAGGACATTACGTCGGACGCCCAGATGGTCAGGCTGTTCGTGATCATGGTGGCGGCATTTGTCATCATGGCCGTGGCCAACGGCAGCAAGTTCCTGTCGCTGTCCAACTTCCAGTCCATGGCGAGGACCTTTCCCGAGGTCGGCATCTTGGCGATCGCGGTCTCGCTGGCGATGCTGCTCGGCGGCATCAACCTCTCCGTGGTCGGCATAGCGAACTTAAGCGGGATCTTCTGCTGCCAGTTCATTATTTTCGCCCAGGAAAAGATCGGCATGTGGCCGGCCATCATCATCGGCCTTCTGATCGCCATGGCGGTGGGCGCGCTCTGCGGCCTCCTGAACGGTTTTCTGATCGCTTATGTCGGCATCCCCGCGATGCTGGCCACCCTCGGCACCCAGGAGATCTTCATAGGCCTCGGAGTCGGCGTGACGAAGGGTGCCGCGGTTTTCGGGACGCCTTCGGAATTCACTTTCTTCGGAGGCGCCTACATTTTCGGCGTGATCCCGATGTCGCTCATCGTCTTTATCGTCGTGGTCGTCATCTTCACGATCCTGCTGCAGAGAAAGCAGTACGGCATGGAGCTGTACCTGGTGGGTACCAACCCGACGGCGGCCAGATTCTCCGGCATTAAGAACGAGATCGTCATCATGAAGACGCATGTATTCGGCGGCATCTTGTCGGCGGTCGCAGGTATTATCATCGCTTCGGGAACGAACTCCGCGAAAGCCAGCTACGGCTCGTCCTACGTGCTGCGCTGCCTCATCGTGGCGATTCTCGGAGGCATCAATCCGTCCGGCGGTTTCGGCAAGATCACGGGAGTCGTGATGGCTGTCCTCACGATCCAGTTCCTGTCCAGCGGATTCGGAATCCTGCGCGTGGACAGCTACTTTCAGACCTTCGTCTGGGGAGCGGTGCTGGTCGGGGATATGATTCTCAACCACTATTGCGACAAGTTCGCCGAGAGCAGAAAGAAGAAAAAAGCGGAGAAAGCATCCGCGGCATTATCAAAGGAGGTATGAACCATGCAGAGACTTTTGAACAAACCGGAAGATTATGTGGATGAGATGCTTCAGGGCATCTACGCGGCGCATCCGGACCGCGTGAAGTATGTCGCGGACGATCTTCGCTGCTATGTCACGACGAAAAAGAAAGAGGGCAAGGTCGGCATCATGACCGGCGGCGGCTCCGGCCATCTGCCGCTGTTCCTCGGCTATGTGGGCGACGGGATGATCGACGGCTGCGCCATCGGAGGCGTATTCCAGTCCCCGAGCGCGGAGCAGATCGCGAACGTGACGAGAGAGATCGATTCCGGAGCGGGAGTCCTCTATGTCTACGGCAACTACACGGGCGACATCATGAATTTCGAGATGGCGGAAGAGCTCGTGGATTTTGATGATATCAAATGCCTGCATGTGAAGGGCTGCGACGACGTGGCTTCGGCCGACAAGGGAGATGAGAACAAGCGCCGCGGCGTTGCCGGCATTTACTTTGTATTTAAGTGCGCGGGCGCGGCGGCGGACGCGATGCTTCCTCTTGAGGAGGTCGCCCGGATCGCGGAGAAGGCAAATGCCTCCGTCCGCACCTTCGGAGTTGCCCTCTCACCCTGCATCATTCCGGAGAACGGCAAGGCGAATTTCACCGTCAAGGAGGGCGAGATGGAGCTCGGCATGGGCATTCACGGCGAGCCGGGCGTGGAAGTCTGTCCGGTGAAGACGGCGGATGAGACCGTGGATTACATGCTGGAGAGAATCCTGAAGGACCTGGAGACCAAAGCAGGCGATGAAGTCGCAGTGCTGATGAACGGCCTCGGGGCGACTCCCCTTGAGGAGCTGTACATCATGTACCGCCGCGTACATGAGACGCTTACGGCGCAGGGGCTTAAGGTGTATTTTGCGAAGCTCGGCGAATTCGCGACGTCCATGGATATGATCGGCGCATCCGTTTCGGTCATGAAGCTGGATGACGAGCTGAAGAAATATCTGTCGGCGGAAGCGGACACACCGTTTATCCATCAGAACGCGATCGGCTGAAAAAGAACTGATTCATCAACCCAGGTTACATTTGCGAAGGAGTCCCGGCTTAAAGCGGCCGGGTCTCTTATAAAGGAGCTGCTGTTATGAATATTTCAAGAGAAGATGTGGTCCGGTTTTTTAATAAGGCATCGGACATTATGAATGAAAACAAGGATTACCTGATCGAGCTCGATGCGAATTCCGGCGACGGGGATCTGGGTCTGACCATGAGCAAGGGGTTTCAGGCCGCGAACGAGCGGGTCAGCGTGTCGGAGGAGAAGGATCTGGGCAAGCTGTTCTATGCGGCGGGATCCGCTATCGTCTCGGCCGTGCCGTCCACGATGGGAACGCTGATGGGCAGCGGCATGCTGGGCGCCGCAAAAGCCCTGAAGGGCAAGGAGTCCATGGATGCCGCCGGGTTCGCGGCATTTGCCCAGGGGTATTATGAAGGGGTGCAGAAGAGAGGAAAGGCAAATCCCGGCGAGAGGACAGTGCTGGATTCCCTGAAGCCGGCGGCGGATGCCGCGAAGGAAGCAGCCGACGCGGGCTGCGACGATGCGAAGGAGCTGGCCGTGAAGACTTATGAGGCAGCCTGCGCGGGCGTGGAAGCCACGAAAGAAATGGCGCCGGTTTACGGGAAGGCATTTGTCCACAGGGATAAGCTCCACGGCATCCCGGACCAGGGGGCGATCGTGGGAAGCCTG
>CACZQS010000052.1 GCA_902783325.1 uncultured Lachnospiraceae bacterium | reverse complement strand
GTGCCGGTGGTGGGACTCGAACCCACACAACCTTGCGATCGGCAGATTTTGAGTCTGCTGCGTCTGCCAATTCCGCCACACCGGCTTCTATAAAGTGCCGCGAATCATCACGGCACGATGAATTATACACCAACTATGCCGAAAAGGATAGTCATTTTTCAATCTTCAGTCCCTGCTGCTCTGCCATAAGAGAATTATAGACGGGCAGGTCGCTGAATGTCGCAAAATAGTCGGCAGGGGTCTCGGCGCGGCGGATCAGATCGAAGCTGCCGTCCTCGTGAAGGAGGACTTCCGCGCTGCGGAGCTTGCCGTTGTAGTTATAGCCCATCGCAAAGCCGTGAGCTCCCGTATCATGGATGTACAGAATATCGCCCATATCGATGCGGGGAAGCATGCGGTCGATCGCGAACTTGTCGTTATTCTCGCACAGAGACCCGGTGATGTCGTAGATGTTCGTCAGAGGTGCGTTCTCCTTGCCCATGACCGTGATGTGGTGATAGGCCCCGTACATGGCCGGGCGCATCAGGTTGCATGCGCAGGCATCGACGCCGATATAATGCTTCATGATATTCTTCTCATGAATCGCCGTCGTGACAAGAGCGCCGTAGGGCCCCGTCATAAAGCGTCCCATCTCCGTGAAGATCGCGACATCTCCCATGCCGGCCGGAACAAGCACTTCCTCATAAGCTTTGCGGACTCCGTCGCCGATTTCCATGATGTCGTTTTCGGGATCGCCGGGCTTGTAGGGGATTCCCACACCGCCGGACAGGTTGATAAAGCTGATATGACAGCCGGTGTCTTTTTGCAGCTCCACAGCCAGTTGGAACAAAAGCTTCGCCAGCATCGGATAATAGTCATTTGTCACCGCGTTGGAGACAAGGAAGCTGTGAATGCCGAAATTCTCGACGCCATTGCTTTTGAGTATGCGGAAGGCCTTAAAGATCTGATCCGCCGTCATGCCGTACTTCGCGTCCCCGGGTGTATCCATAATGCCGTTGGAGACCTTGAACACACCGCCCGGATTAAAGCGGCAGCTCATCGTCTTCGGGAAGGACCCGACGACCTTCGCGAAGCTGTCGATCATCGTGATGTCGTCGAGATTGATGATCGCATTCATGTTGTTGGCGTAGACATATTCCTCATCGGGAGTGTCGTTGGAGGAGAACATCGTGAACTCTCCCCCGCAGCCGACCGCCTTCGCGAGCATCAGCTCCGTAAGTGACGAACAGTCGCAGCCGCAGCCCTCTTCCTTGAGGATGCTCAGGATAACCGGGTTCGGCTCCGCCTTTACGGCAAAATATTCCCTGTAGGACGGATTCCAGGAAAATGCCTCCTGCACCCGTCTTGCATTCTCGCGGATACCTTTCTCGTCATAGATATGAAACGGTGTCGGGATCTCGCGGATGATTTCTTTCAGCTTCTCTTCCGTGACAAATGGTGTTTTCATAGATATCTTCCTTATTCCTTTCAGGCCTCAAATGGTTCTTTTCCGGAAGCAGGCCGTATGTGCTGATGCGTGTATAAGTGATCCATGCAGTACTCGTGGGCTCCTTCGCATTTTGAACAATAGCGGAATTCGAGTTCGGGATCGCTGATCTCGGTGCGTCCGCAGACCTCGCAGCGGTGCCTCGCCCCGATCTTCGTCACAATCCCGGCTCCCTCATTTTTCTCTCTCGCCGCCTCGCGCGCTTTGTTGCGGCTGTCGGCCTCGAGCACCTGTCTGCGGAATTCCTTCTGCCTCTTTTTCTGCTCCGGGTTCAGACTGACTTTTTTCCTTGACGAGATGAAAAAGACCAGGAAATTGACGAGGGAGGCGATCATGGCGATCACCGGAATCACGTACAGGCCTCCGAACTGTCCGCCCTGTATGGCAAGCCTTATATAGCCGATCGCGTCATAAGCCATAAATGCCGCGTAGATAAAGCCGAAATACTTCATCTTGACGGGGATGATAAACATGACGAGCACGACCGCCTCGGGAAATGTCGCCGCATAGGCAAGCAGTATGGACATGCAGATATAGTAAGTGCTGAAGAACATCCCTATCGCCTGCCCGGCGATGCTCGAAGGATAGAAGATCGAGAACAGCGGGTAGCAGATGAGGGCGGCAGCCAGTGTAATGATGAGTCCTCCGAAGATATAGACATTGTAGCGGAAATCCCCCCATGCCCTCTCCAGCGACATGCCGATCGACAGATAGAAAAAGAGCAGGATGATCGTGAAGATATTAAAGCTGCTCGGCGGAACAAGAACCCAGGTCACGAGCCTCCAGATCTGTCCGCGGAAGATCAGATACGGGTTCAGCGTAAAATAGCTGAGCGCGGAAGCATTGATGGCCTGCATGATATATCCCGCCGCCATCAGCGCGATCATGATCGCGGTAAGCCTCGGAACTGCGTGCTTTCCGTATTTCCGCTCGAGTTTACTTAAAAAATCGTTCATTTCGCTCCTCGCATTCCATTTAACATGACATTATATTGATTATTAAAGGGAGTGTCAATCTTTTGTCTTCTTATCACTTGCCGCTGCGTCCCGGCATCGGATATACTTGATGGAACAGTTCTGCCCCCGATCTCAGATCGGGGGAGCCCGTCGCGGCTTTGAGCGACTTCATAATTTCTCCGTTTGGAGAAATTACCTTTTAAACAAATGGAGGTGCAAAGCTTTATGGCCGGTTCTTCATTCGGCACAATCCTGAAGGTGACAACCTGGGGCGAGTCCCACGGGCCCGCCATCGGCGCCGTCGTGGACGGCTGTCCTGCCGGAATCCCCCTGGAAGAGGCGGACTTCGAATCCTATATGAACCGCAGACGTCCGAACGGCGGTCCCTTTTCGACTAAGCGGACGGAGAGCGACCGGGTCGAGATCCTGTCCGGGGTCTTTGAAGGGCTCACGACAGGGACTCCCATCTCGCTTCTGATCCGGAACAGCGATCATCATTCCGGGGATTATGATAACCTTAAAAGTCTCTTCCGCCCCGGCCACGCCGATTTCGGTTTCACTGCAAAGTACGGAATCCGCGACCACCGCGGAGGCGGCCGTTCCTCCGGCAGGGAGACCGCCGCGAGAGTCGCGGCCGGAGCCATCGCGGCAAAAGCGCTTCGTCTTCTCGGCGTCACGTTTGAGACCCGCGTCATCTCCATCGGAGGAATTCCTTTTGAAGAGAGCGAAAAGATTGCGTCCTTCATCGAAGAATGCCGCGCGCGGGGCGACTCCGCCGGATCCGAGGTGGAATGCATCGCCCGCGGGGTTCCGTCCGGCATCGGAGATCCCGTCTTTGACAAGCTGGATTCCCGCATCGCGCAGGGGATCTTCTCCATCGGTGCCGTCAAGGCTTTGGAGATCGGGGACGGCATCCGCGCCTCCTCTTCCTTCGGCTCCGAAAACAACGACGCCTTTTATATGGAAGACGGCTCCGTTCGAAAGCTGACAAACCACGCGGGAGGAATCCTCGGAGGCATATCGGACGGATCCGATATCCGCCTGCACGTCTTCTTCAAGCCGACGCCATCGATCTCCCTGCCGCAGCAGACCGTCAGCCTCGAGGGCTCTGATGTGCCGCTGACAATCCGCGGCCGCCACGACCCCGTCATAGGCCCGCGCGCCGCAGTCGTAGTCGAAGCCATGACCGCACTCGTCCTCTTCGACTCCATGCTGCTCAACATGACGGCGCGCTTCAGCCGCATCCAGGATTTCTATCGTCCGTAAAAGTTATGTAAACAAATATGACAATGGGGACTGTCCCCATTGTCATATTTGTTTACATAACGTTACTATTCACATCTTCATTACTCGCGGATTTCAATCGCCTTGTGCTCGCGGCTCAGCGCCTTCGCGGCGGCCTCCGCCTCCTCTTCCGTCACCTCCCGGATCACATCGGGAGCCTTCTTGATCTTCTGGAAAACCATGCAGTTCGGCGTATCCAGTCTCTGCGGTTTTCCCTTCATGACGAGCGTGTGGTTTTCGTAGTTGACCGCAAAGGTCGTGATGGTGGAGGATCCGTTATTCACAACCGCGATGTGCTTCTGGTCCGGGAACAGCGCCAGATCCTTCGGGTAATTGCCGCCGGTAGGAAGTGAGAAGAGGCGCTCTAAAAGTCCGCTGTTCTGATCAATCTTGTAGCAGGCCACGGAGTCGTCTCCGGCCGTCGAGCAGAACAGGTACTCGCCGTCATAGGAGATGCGGAGCGAAGAAGCCGCGTCATGCGGATCTCTCTCGTCGGAAAGCGTGGAGACCTCCTGCTGAAGCTCAAATACCGGGTAGCCGTCCTCAACATTGTAAGAGTAGACGCGCACCACATTCAGGATCTCACAGAGCACATAGGCATGCTGCCCGTTCCTGCTGAAATGGATGCTCCTTGGGCCCGCCTCCCGGCCCATGCGCAGGATGTCCACCTTCTGGAGCTTGTTATACGTGTGATTGATCTTATACAGGACGATCTGGTCGATTCCGTTGTCCACCGCGCACAAAAATCTGTTGTCCGGCGTGACGCGCACGCAGCACACGTGCGGCCGGAAAGATCTCTCGTTGACCGCCCCGATCCCTTTGTGGAAGACGCCGTCCATCAGAGAGCCCAGCCTGCCGTCGCTGTGGGTGTGAACGACAGACACCTTGCCGTCGTGATAGCCGGCGACAAACAGGTACTTCCCGTCCAGGTCCACGGACATATGGCAGCCGCGCATGCCGTTGATATCGATCTCGTTAATCGGCTTGAGGTCTCCGTCCGGAAGGATCTCATAAGCGCGCACGCCCTCATCCGCAATGGAATACAGATATTTCATGTTGCGGGATCTCGTGATGTAAGAAGAATTGTTCACGGGAACCACTTTTCTCAAGAAAAGCAGTCCCTCCTCCACATCGACATCATAGATGTGGATTCCCTTGCTCGTCCCGTTCGTGTACGTTCCGACATACGCCACATATGCGTCTTTTCCAGCTTTTCCAGCCATAATTCTCTCCTTAAAAAACACTGTCTTATATCTGATTCACACCGGTCTCCTGAACTGTTTCAGATCTCCACCGAATCCCCCGGCTCAAGCACCATGATTTCTTTCTCCGGAAATGTCAGCTTCTCGCGGCAGTGATAGGGAACGATCTTTTTAAAATGGTTCCGTCCGGCGAGCCGCCTCATCTCCTCGATGTTCTGATGAACGGAGATCCGGAAAAAGTCGGCAGCTCCGTCATTAAAGAGTTTCCTCGCAAAGCTCGCAGGGTCCTGCTTTCCCGTGAGAATCGTGCGGCCTCCCATGGCCTCGACACCCACGGCGATATGCCGGTTGGCCTCCTTGACGAGCTGTGAATCCCTGACCAGAATCGCCGTATCGCGGCAGGATTCGGGAAAGGGCTTCCCCTCGGCAATAGCCGTCTCAAATTCTCTGCGGAAATCCTGTATGTCCCGCTTTTTGAGCTTTTTCACTGCATCCGTAAAGCTCTCCTTCAGCCAGAATTCCCGGTTCGTGGAATCCTGATATTCCCGGATGAGCGACTCGGTCAGCACGGTCTCAACTCCGCGCTCCGCAAGCAGGCGGATCACATCAAATCCTCTGCCGTGGGAGGGAACCGGAAAGAGAAGCGGCCTGTCGGTGTGCACCAGATTGTCAAGTGCGGCGCCAAGCGCCTCCCAGTGCTCCGCGGCATCCTCCTTCTCATAGCCGTATGCGCAGTCAACCACTGCCAGATCCGCGCGGCGGCCTCGTATCGCGTCACAGTCGTAAGCCAGAGATTGTTCCTCATAATCCCCGGTAAAGAGAACCGTCCTGCCCTCCGCCCGTATGGAATACCACACACTTCCTACGCAGTGGCCGGCCCGGCCCCAGGTGACCGCGAGATCCTCCTCAAGGAAAAACTCCTCGCCCGGCACGGCCCTGTCCTTAAGTGCGATGGTCTCATACCCCTTGAGCTCCGGTATGAGGTTCAGCGTTGCCGAACTCGCAACGATCTTCCCCCTAAAGCCCAGTTTTTTCAGAAAGCCGATCGCTCCCGTGTGATCCGTGTGGCTGTGTGTCAGGAACAGATAATCGACCTTCCGGACCACCTCTTCGCTCAGCTCCGGAAACGGCTTGTCCGGCTTCTCTTTCATCTTTCCCGCGTCGACGAGCACAGTGGTGTGCTCACCGCTTACAAGAAACGAATTTCTTCCGTGCTCTGAGCATCCGCCCGCGACGTAGAGTTTCATCATCTCAACCCCTCACCCTATCAGGAAACCCGATTTTGTGCTGCACCTTGCGCAAGGTCTTATTCGCGAAGTAAGCTGCCTTCTCCGCATTGTTCTTGATGATTCCGTCGATATATGCCTTATCTTTTGTCAGTTCCTCGCAGCGGTTCTGCAGGGGAGTGAGCGTATCCGCCACGATCTCGCCTACCGCTGCTTTCAGTTCGCCGTATCCCTTCCCCTCAAAGGCCTTCACTGCCTCGTCCGTCTTTGCCCCCGTGCACGCGCAGTAGATGTCCAGAAGGTTGCGGATGCCCGGCTGTTCTTCGGAGTACACGATCTGTCCCATCGAATCGGTCACGGCCCGCTTGAACTTGCGGATGATCGTGTCGCGGTCATCCATGAGGTAGATACTCGCATTCGGATTCTCGTCCGATTTTGACATCTTCTTACCGGGATCCTGAAGGCTCATGATCCTTGCCCCGACCTTCCCGATGTAGGGCTCGGGAATCGTGAACACGTCCCCGTAGATGTTGTTGAAGCGCTGCGCGATATCCCTGGTGATCTCGAGATGCTGCAGCTGGTCGCTTCCCACCGGCACAATGTCCGACTGGTACAGGAGGATGTCCGCCGCCATGAGGACCGGATAGGCAAAGAGTCCCACATTGATGTTGTCGGCGTGTTTGGCGCTCTTGTCCTTAAACTGCGTCATGCGGTTCATCTCGCCCATGTAAGTGAAGCAGTTCAATATCCATGCAAGCTCGGCGTGGGCCGACACGTGGGACTGATAGTAGAGACAGGATTTCTCGGGATCGATCCCGGCTGCAATGTAGAGAATCAGAAGCGCCCTCGCCCGCTTTCTTAAGACCGCCGGGTCCTGCCGCACCGTGATGGAATGCTCGTCGACGACGCAGTAGAAGCACTGGTACTCATCCGCGAGCTTCACCCAGTTCTTCAGGGCTCCCAGATAATTGCCGAGTGTCAGGCTGCCCGTGGACTGCATTCCGGAGAACAAAACTTTCTTTCCGTCAATCATGTGTGTAACCCCCCCACTATTCAATAGTAGAATCCGAATAAAAATGCCGTGAGAAAGGCAAGCAGAAGAATCATCGCGTTGCCAAGCCACGTCGTGATCTTTTCAAAAAGATTGTCCGACAGGTCTCCGCTTCCGCACACGCTCATCCCCGCGAGCGGGAAAACCGTCAGGAACATGACAAATTTAAAATCCATAGTTCCCGTGTAGGGAACGACAAAGCACGCGGCTATATAGATTCCCAGCGCGGCAAGATAGCCGAAAAAGAGAAATCTCCTGTGGGCCCGGTCAATCCGGTTCGCCGCGAACAGCGTGTAAAAGAGCATGATGTGCATGAGAACGCACAGCGCAATGCTCACATACAGGAGAAGCATCGTGATGATATAGGTCCCTTTAAGGGAAATGTCGATGCCGGTAAAATCTACAATCGCGGTTTTAAAGGTCTGCGCCCAAATATTGGACTCCAGAAGCGGCTCGCCCACCGTATGCAGATGGGAAAGAAGTGCCCCGTCCGGCGCTTTCAGCCTTCCCGCAGCGGAAGCTGCCGCTCCGCTTATGAGAGCCCCCCTTCCCTCCGTATAAAAAAGCGGCAGGGAAAAGCGTATGGACAGCGAAACCGGCCAGATGAGCCCCATGATCCCCACGATCAGTCCGAAATTGCGGAACTGGATCCTTAACGGCGTCTGGTTCCTGCGTCCGTCTCCCGCCGCATAAACCATAAGCACGATCATCGCGGGAAGAGCAAGCACCGCCCAGTAGGAGCACAAGAGCCCCAGTCCCAGTTCCACGGCCGTAGTCGTGAGGGTCTTTTCTCTCCTGGAGCCGAACCAGGACAGCGCACTGTTCACTGCAAGCATGGTGAACATAAAGCTCATGGCGCTCCCGTCCAGCGCCGCCGACATATGGTAGCAGGCGGGAAAAAAGATCAGGAAGAGGATGGCTACAACGAGCTTCCTTCCCCGCACGCCGAACTTCTTCAGGATCCCGATGCCGCAGCACTCCCCAACCATGACATAGATGACATTAAGAGCCATCAGGCAGTACAGCGAAACATTTGCCGACCAGTTCAGAAGCCTGTGGAGCAGCTCCATCCAGAGCGAGCAGATAATATAGTAAAATGGCGGATCGGAATAGCCTATGAGCCCTCTTACGTCGACAGTCGGAAGATGATGATGGGAATAAATGTAACTGATGACATCCAGATGGCCGCCGGTTCTCACCGCATCTGCCGCTTCCTGCCATGTGCCGGATACAGGTGTCCCCGAAGCATATCCCAGCTTACTGACATAGACAAGCTTCAGGAAGAATCCCACCATGATGACGAATCCGATCCAGAATTCGTCCGGAATCCCCATAAACCGTCTTCCGCCGCTTCTCGCCAAAACAGCCCCTCACAATACTATCGAATCGATACAGTTTCCACAGCCGCCGAAATGAGCCCGCTTGAGAAAAGACGGGTTTCGGCGATTTCATCATATCATAATACATCAATGTCTTCCAGTTCTTCCTCGTTTTTGACGGGAAAAAGAAAGACTTTGTCCCGGCGGGCCTTCAGTACGCGTTTACCGCCGGCATCGCCCTTAAGAGACAGAAGCTCGCCCGCATACTCCGCGGCAAATGCGCAGGGATTCCTCATCTCGGTGCCGTCCGTCACGGCACCCAGCCGGAAGGAGCTCTTATTAAGGGCCCGCATGAAATTCTCAGCCGTTTCCACTCTGAGATACGGCTGGTCCGCCGCAAAGACGACGATAAAGTCGTCCCCGAACAGTCTTGTTTCCTTGATCAAATGTCTCAGGCCGCACTGAAGGGAGCTGGAGATCCCTCTTGCGGGATCCGGGTTGATGACCACGTCCGCGCCCGTGTCCTTAAGCCCGTCAACGATTTCCGGGTACTGCGTCACCACGGTGAGATCCGAACGGAGCGCTCCCTTCCGCACAATCTCAAGGAGCCGGTCCGCGCCGATCCGGTACATGGGCCGCCCGTCAATCGGATAGAGCAGCTTGTTGGAGCCGAAGCGCGTGCTCATGCCGGCCGCAAGAAGAATCATGTGAAATGTGCGGGCCGCCCCTTTTACCGGCCGCACCGGCACGCCGGGAAAGCGCTTTTGAAGGACTTCCACATAGCCCTTTCGCACCGCGGTCTCCACGTCGCTCTCGGTAAGAATCTCATCAAGGCCTTTGCCCGTCACGGAAGATACGCCCTCCGGATTATAGGCGGCCTCCCGGATCGAAAGGCCCGCCGCCCTCGC
>CACZQS010000051.1 GCA_902783325.1 uncultured Lachnospiraceae bacterium | reverse complement strand
CTGGGGCCGAACGGAAGTGGAAAAACAACGCTGATTAAGCTGGCAAACCGGCTGCTGCAGCCGACTTCGGGAGAGATCAGGATTGTCGGCGAGCTGCCCGGTGTGAAGACAAAGGCGGCCATCGCGTATCTGCCGGACAAGGATTTCCTTCCGGACTGGATGAAGACAGACTCCCTGATGGATTTCTATGGAGATTTCTATCCCGACTTTGACCGGCCGAGAGCGGAGGATATGCTGCGGGTCCTGAACATCCCGACCAATCAGACACTGAAAAAGATGTCCAAGGGAACGAGGGAGAAGGTGCAGCTTATCCTGACCATGTCACGCAGAGCGAAGGTTTATCTTCTGGACGAGCCGATCGCCGGGGTGGATCCGGCGGCAAGGGATTACATTCTGCGGACGATCATCGGCAATTATGAGGAGAGCGCACTGGTACTGATCTCGACGCACCTGATTGCGGATGTGGAATCGGTTCTGGACGAAGCAGTCTTTCTGAAGCAGGGAGAAATAGTCCTGCACAAGAGTACTGATCTGATCCGGGAGGAGACAGGAAAAAGCGTGGATGAGTATTTCAGGGAGGTCTTCAGATGTTAGGAAAACTGTTGAAATATGAGATGAAGGCGATGGGAAGAATCCTGCTTCCTCTCTATCTGGCCATGGTCTTAGCCGCCTGCGTATTTGCCATTAATATGCGGCTGAACATGAACGGCGTGGCGAAGTTCATTGTGAGCAAGTTTGCGATCATAACAGGAGTTCTGTTTGGAGCCGCAGTGATGGCGGTTGGTGTCGTCATGGTGATCATGGTGATCCAGCGGTTTTACAAGAACCTGCTGGGGACGGAAGGATACCTGATGTTTACACTTCCGGCGAAAACGCACGAGCTCATTCTGAGCAAGGCTGTCAGCACCTTATTGTGGATGCTCCTGGGAGCCGCTGCCGGAGCTGCTGCCGGCTTCGCTATGGTTTCAATCACCAGCAACTGGCCTGAGTTCGTGCGGCAGGTGCAGGAATTATGGCTGCAGCTCTCACCGGACAAGTCGCTTTCACCGATTATCTGGATGATCATAATGATGATTGTCAATGTTCTGGAATCCGTGATCAAAGTATACGCAGCCCTGGCGGTGGGGCATCAGTTCCATTCACACAGGCTTGCAGGTGCCGTGCTGGCATATTTCGGTTTTGGGATCGTGGAGCTGCTGCTCAGTTTTATCGCAAATAAACTGCACCTTTTCCCGACCGGCTTTCTCAGCTCCACTACTTTTCCGGGCGTCGAAGTGGCGCAGTTCGGTACGCTGTTCGCGGTGATCGGACTGGTGGTTTACGGCCTGCTCTGCTGGTATCTTCTTGACCGCCGGCTAAATCTGGAGTAAAAAAGAATGGTCGAGAATAATAACATAGAATGAATAATGATGTTAAAAATGGAGCAGCCCGCTTTACCATCCTGTAAGGCGGGCTCTTTTTTATCTTTTGCTTTTCAAGGGCTTTCTTGATAATAAATCCCGCGGACGGTATAATGAAAAGGCAGGGAACGCCGGGGCGGGCACTCCCCGACCCGGTCCAAGACGAAAAGGCTTAAGTGAAACATGAAGAAGACTTTAATTTTCTTAGTCAATTTTATCATCATGGCCGCCATAGTGGTCTTCGTCGTGCTCTACTCCAGATTTGAAAGCAGGGATGCTTACCTGAGACAGATTGAGAGCTTTGAGAAATCAACGGTCTCCATGGAGAGAGTGACGGAGAATTACCTGGAAGGTGAGCAGCGTATCTGCGA
The DNA here is from genome assembly GCA_902783325.1 of uncultured Lachnospiraceae bacterium. Lineage (GTDB taxonomy): Bacteria > Bacillota > Clostridia > Lachnospirales > Lachnospiraceae > Chordicoccus. The sequence goes on along the minus strand of CACZQS010000051.1, from coordinate 1,186 downwards.
TATCTGGGCGCAGTATATCAACAACAGGGACATGACGATGGAAGAGGCGATCGAGTACATCCGCGCCTCTCATGTGCTTGAGAACATGTCGGCGCATCTGATTTCCCCTGACACGCTGAAAGGGCTCTCTACCCGCCCGAAACAGGGAACGGAAGATGACTATGACGTCTCCTATGAACGGGTGTCCCTCCTGGGGGACGTGAGCTGGATTGATGAGATCGGTAAGTCCATCAACATTACCCGCGCTTACACCAACCCGATGAACGGAGAGCAGTCACTGGCTTTCTGCAACAGGGTTACGCTGCGCAATCCGGAGACCGGAGCTCCCGAGGATGCGGTCCTCATGCGCGTCATTCCCATGTCGGAGCTGGAAGAGAAATGGGTTTTCCCGCAGGAAGAGTTTGTAAACGCCGAGCTGTCCATGATCGACGCCAACGGCAATTATATCTTTAAGGGCCGCAACTTTAAGAACTCCAGTTTTTTTGAATTTTACGAATCCTATAATCCGACGGATCCCTCGTCGTCGAAAGAGCTTTTCAACACGATCACTTCCTCGACGGGTTTCGTTCCCATGCTCAATTCCCACGGACAGGAGAGCATACTTGCCTTTACCCCTGTCACCTCCACGGCCGGGTGGACGCTTCTGGGCTTCGTGCCGGCGCAGGATCTCGAAGTGAATTCGGGGAACTGGCTTCTGCCCGGAGTGATTTCCGCCGGATTGCTGATCCTCTTCATCATCGACCTGATTTATGTGTTATACTTAAACAGACGCCTTCAGGTCGCGGCTACTGAAGCGGAATACGCAAATAAGGCAAAGACCGATTTCCTTTCCACTATGTCCCATGACATCCGCACGCCCATGAACGCCATCATAGGCCTTACGACCATTGCCGAGAAGAATCTCGGGGATGTGGAGTCGACGAGGGACAGCCTCCGGAAGATCAGCCTGGCCAGCAACCATCTGCTGACGCTGATCAACGACATTCTGGATATCTCCAAGGTGGAGAGCGGAAAACTGAAGCTGAGTCCGCTGACATTTTCCATAGTGGAAACCGTCGAGAACCTTGTAAACCTTTCACTGCCGATGATCAGGGAGAAGAATATTGTATTCAGCTTCCATATCGCCGGGATGGAGAAGGAATATCTGTACACGGATCAGCTTCGCCTGAACCAGATCTATATCAAT
>CACZQS010000050.1 GCA_902783325.1 uncultured Lachnospiraceae bacterium | reverse complement strand
TCTGCCGAGGCAGATGATTTAGTGAACTGCATATACAGCAACGGATGGTAAGCCAATCGGCAGTGCATTCCGTTAGCGAGTATAGTTTACCATAAAACTGACAATGGGGACACAATGCTTTATATGTGCTTTAAGGAAAAGTCCTGCGTCACCATACTGAGATTCGGACTGTAGTACGGATCGCCGTCCCTTAAGATCTCCGGCCAGCACTTCGCGAAATACTGACTCTCCTTGTTGAAGCGGCGCACCTTCTCCGGCGTGTTCTCGAGCCCTCGTGATTTGGACTCGTAGTGGTACGCCTCCGCGTACGGATTGTAAACGATGAGATACCCTCTGGAGCGGATCTTCATGCACAGGTCTATGTCGTTGAAGGCCACCGCCAGCTCCTCCGTGAATCCTCCGATCTCATCAAAAACCGAAGCCCTGACGACCATGCAGGCCGCCGTGACCGCGCTCAGATCCTGCTGGCAGATCATCCGGTGCTGGTACCCGGTCTCGCCGCGCTTCTGGTTGACAAACGCGTGTCCGGCGACGCCGCCCCAGCCGATGATCACGCCCGCGTGCTGCACCGTGTCATCCCCGTAATAGAGCCGCGCTCCCGCCGCGCCGACATCCGGGCGCATCGCGTATCCCATCATCTCCCGGATCACGTCGCTTATGAACTCGACGTCATTATTGAGGAAGAGCAGATACTCGCCTTTGGCCTCCCGCGCCGCGAAATTATTGATCGCGGAGAAATTAAAGGAACCCTTGTAGTAAATGACGCGGATCCGCCCGTCTCTCTCCTCGAGTTCCTTGTAGAAGCGGAAGGTCTCCTCCTCCGTGCTGTTATTTTCCACGATCAGGATTTCCAGTTCCGGCCAGCTGCTTTTTCCCTCAATCGAAGCGAGACATTTTTCCAGATCTCGGATGTGGTCCTTATTGGGGATGATGACGGAGACAAGCGGCGTCTTCTCCCAATTCCAGCTTGTTCTGTAGAGCCCCGGAAACTCTCCGTCACTTACCCGGGCCGGCAGACCGAGCCGGTCATAGTGCGCCTGAACAGCCCTTCTCCCCGCATCGAAAGCGTACCTCTTCGACTCCGGATCTGCCGCGGTGCTCCCCTCAAAGAATCTCCAGTGATAGAGCACCTTCGGGATGTGCGTGATCCTGTCCGTCTTTTCCACGGCCCTCAGTATGAAATCGTAGTCCTGGGCCCCGTCATAGGCGGGATCAAGCAGTCCTGTCCTGTCAATGAGGCTTCTCTTCACACAGGTGATGTGGCAGATATAGTTGACCGAGCACAGCAGATCAGGATTGTAGTCCGGCTTCATATTGGGCTGCATGTACTTTTCGCCTATGCTGATCTTGTCCTCGTCCGTATAGATGAGGTCGCTGTCCGTCCTCACAGCGGCAGACGCGATCTCAAAGAGCGCGTTCGGGGCCATGAGGTCGTCGTGATCCGCAAAGAGAATGTAGTCCCCTTTGGCTTCCCGAATGGCGGCATTGGTATTCTCCGCGATGCCGAGCTGCACGCCGTGATGCAGCGCGCGGATCCTCGGGTCCCCCGCCGCAAAGGAATCAAGGAGAGCCGTCAGGGGGGAATTCTCTCCGCTCCCGTCGCTTAAAATCAGCTCAAATTTCCCGTAGCTCTGCGCAAGAACGGACTCCACAAGTTCCTTAAGAAACGGCTCCGGAGTCTTATAGCAGGGCACGACAATACTGATGAGCGGCCGCGGGTCCATCGCTTCGGCCAGCTTCCTCTGCTTCGCCAGTTCCCTCGCCGAAGGCAGGTGCTTCCGGATCCAGTCCGCGTAGACGACCGGTTTCATGGCCGGATTAAAAAGGCGGTTATAGGTCTTCTCATACAGGGCGCCAGGTCCCTGAAAGCGCAGCACGTCCTTCCCCTTCTTCATGAGCTTCCCGGCTTTTGAGACCCCGTAGCTCACCGCGCCCGTCGGGAAGCAGCGCGTAATCTTCGTGTCCGATGTCTGAAAGCGCACATAGACCTTCCCCTTCGGAATCGGACGCAGCTCGATGTGGAAGCCGTTGTCCGGCGCCACCGGATACTCGTCGAAGAGCTCCACCGTGTCAAAGCGCTTGTACCGCTCCGCGGCCGCCTCCATCCTGTTTCCGTCCGCGTCAAACAGCGTGATCTCCACCGGCTCCTTCGCCACGGCCCATCCCTGGATGCGAAGATATCCGTCCTTAGGATTTACGGAATAATCATCCAGGAAGATCCGGATCGGCTTCCGCTTCTGTTCCAGCTCCTTCCCGCTGATCGCGAAGATCAGTTTCTTTCCGGCGTCGCCTTCGGCATAAATGCGCAGCTGCGCCTTATCTGGGATCTCTGCCGGCAGATGCACGGAAACCCTCGTCTCGCAGCCGCCGTATCTCTCGTCGGTATTCTCAGTGAGCATAAGGACCTCCGCGTCCTGCTGCTCGCCGCCAAGAAGAACCGTCAGCTCCGTCCCCGGCCGCAAATATCCCTTGAGGATATACTCTTCCGGGTCATTCAGCGAAAAACGGTCGTATTGAATTAAAAAGCCGTTGGATGTCATCTCATTCCTTTCCTTTATTGCAGAGTGTAGTCCGGGCGCTCGAGCGTGAGATTCGGATTGTAGAAGGGATCCCCCCTGGCAATCCGCTCTCCCCAGCGCTCCTGAAAAACCCGCACTTCACTCTTGAATCTCTCCTGCTTGCCGGGAGTGTCCTCGTATCCGCGGGACTTCGACTCATAATGCCGGAACTCCGCATACGGCTCATAGACGATGCGGTATCCGGCCTCCGTGATCTTCATGCACAGATCGATATCGTTAAATGCCACCGCGAGACCCTCGTGGAATCCCCCGGCCTCCTCAAAGACAGAGCGCTTCACCAGCATGCAGGCCGCCGTCACGGCGCTCACATCCCGGCGCTCTATGATCAGGTTCATATAGCCCGTCTCCTTCGGTCCGAACTCCCTGAACGCGTGTCCGGCGATTCCGCCGTAGCCGAGCACGACGCCCGCGTGCTGGATCGAGCCGTCCTCGAAATAAAGTCTCGCGCCGACCGCACCGACATCCGGTCTTTGGCAGACGCCGAGCATCGTCCCGATGGAATCCGGGGCGATGAGCTCCGTGTCGTTATTGAGGAAGAGCAGGTAATCGCCTTTCGCCTCCTTCGCGCCGAGATTGTTGATCGCGGAATAGTTGAAGGAGCCCTCATACCGGATCACTCTCACCCGTTCATACCTTCCGGCAAGCTCCTCGTAGGCAGTAAATGTCTCCGCCTCTTCGCTGTTGTTCTCGACGATCACGTATTCCAGATTCTTCCAGCTGCTCTTCTCCTCAATCGAAGAGATGCACCTCAGGAGGTCCTCCTTATGATCCTTATTGGGGATCACGACGGAAATGAGGGGTTCGCCGTGAATCGTCTCCCGGACGCGGTAGATTCCTTCCTTCGGCCCTCTCGTGACCTGGGCATCGATTCCCATGCGCTTTAAATGGGCGCTGACCGCCCGGGCTCCGGCCGCAAAGGCGTAATCCTTCGCCGCGGGATCCGCCGCCGTGGAGCTTTCCGTCATTCTCCAGTGGTAGAGGACCTTCTGGATATGCTCGATCTTATCCGTCTGCTCCGTGCAGCGGAGCACAAAATCATAGTCCTGAGCTCCGTCGAAGGCACTGTCCGGCATTCCCGCTCTTTCGATGAGCTCTCTCGATGCCGCCGTCAGGTGACAGATATAATTGACGTTCGTCAGCAGGTCCGGATTGAAATCCGGCTTGAAAACAGGCTGTCCGAGCACGCCGCCGGGAAGGATCTTGTCCTCGTCCGTGTAGATGAGCTCCGCGTCTAAGTGCTCCCGGATGCAGCGTGCGAGCTCGTAGAGCGCGTCCGGCGCGAGGACATCGTCGTGGTCCGCAAAGACAATCCAGTTTCCCCGGGACGCATTGATCGCGATATTCGTATTCTCCGAGATTCCGAGCTTCTTTCCGTTATGAATCGGGCGGATCCGCGGGTCCTTCTCCGCGAGACGGTCCAGATGGGCCGTAAGAGGCGAATCCGCTCCGCTGCCGTCGCTTAAGATCAGCTCGAAGCTCCCGCAGGTCTGGGACAAAACGGAATCCACCAGCTCTTTGAGGAGCATCCTGTCCGTCCTGTACAGCGGAACGACGATCGAAAAGAGAAGGGAGGGATCCGTCTTTTCTTTTCTCTGCCGCTGGAGTTCTTCCTCTGAGGGAGCGTGATCATGGGCCCAGTCGTCATAGCCGCTGATCTCATGGCTTCCTCCCTCCTTCTCCCGCAGCTTTTCGTTGGCCTCCGCCCTCTTTTCCGGATCCAGCTCGATCTCAAGCTTCTCGCAGGTATAGCCCCTGGGATTTTCCACCTCAAGATAAAGAGGCGGATTATTGATAATCTCATAAGGGATCGAAACGGTAAAACCCGTCTCCCTCTCCTCCGGCAGGTCGAACTGCTTTGAGGCGTCCGGCCTCCTGTAGCGCTTAATTTCCGCCGGGATCTCCTCGTCCTTCGCATTTACCACAAAGACTCTCTCCGAGGAATAGTCCCGGTCAAAGCACCAGCCGCGCAGGACAAACTCATGATTGCGGTGGGCGGCGTGGTCGATGCAGTACAATATGCCGTTCGGATCGCTCGGGAGGAGGGGCCTCAGCATCGCATAGGGATCCTTGCGCTTCGCCTTCACGCGGAGCTTCCGGTACGCCTTCATCGGGGTGCTCTTCATCATCTGCCTGATGACCTCACCCCTCCATGCGAGGAGATCCTCCTTCTTTCGGTTCGTTCCCATGAGCGCCAGAATCCGGCGGTCCCTTGCGTCAAGCTCCTTTCTCATGAACTCCGCGCTGTCCACGTCCATCGATACCATTTTAAGATGCGCGTAGAAGAATCTTGCGTCCGCAGGAATCGAGCTGACCACAAGGAAGGGATCGTCCGTGTCAAAGAGCCAGCGCCTTAAGTCGAGCCGCACCCCGTTTGACTCCACCGACGCCGGGTCAATCGGGCCGAGCTCCGTGCCGATATCCTCGACCGAGACATAGCCCGCATACTCCGCCGGATCGATTCTCAGCTGTTTTACCCCTTCAAGCGGTGCGCTGACGGCAAAAGACCCGTCCGGAAGATGCTCTATTACCGCCGTCTCGTCTTCGCCAAATCCCCTGCCTGTATCGAAATAGATCTTTGCGCTGCCGTTCTCCCCGCGCGTGCCGCTCATGCGCTTTAAAATCGCGGGAAGATCCGCGGCGCCCTCCGAGATATCCGCGTAGAGTTCCCTTAAGGGCGTCCTCTCACCTTCGATATAGGACTGAAAATGGCGCTCCATCTCCTCATAGACACTGATTTCCCCGTCCGAAAGCCCGGCGCGCGTTAAGAGATCCGTGTCTCTTAAGAAGAACCTCTTTGTATTGCCCTCGATGTAGTAGTGGAGCACGCGCCATTTGACGAAGTTCATCGGAATCGGGAAGGAGAAGGTCCACTCATAGTCGATGACGTTCCATCTGTCATCGTCGGAGAGAAGGATGTTGTTCAGCACCATATCGATATCGGTGCTCGCGGCGGACGGCTGTCCCTTTAAGGAGGAGGCGCTCCCGAACACGTCACGAAACTCAGCGGTCTCCCGGAAGCTTTCGCCGGCCGTTTTCCCGATCTCATCGAGATAGGCAAGAAGAGCGTCCGCGAGGGCCGTCTCATCTTTCAGGTATCGCCTGTCAAAGACTTCCTCCAGAGTCTCTCCCTCAAGGTATTCAAATAACACCGCTCCGTCTTCCGTCTTCATCCGGTTCGGGCTGAAGCGGGTGCCGCGGAAAGCCTCCTGAAGGCTCCTGTACTGCCGCTCAAGCGCCGCTATATGATCCGCAGCCTTCGCGGTGCACGGAGCTTTCCTCACCGCTCTTTTGTGTCCGTCCGCTTCCACTATGTCCGTGCGGATGGCCAGGGCGCTGCTGCGCTCATTGGAGAATTTGGTAAACAGGATTTTGGGAGAAGCGGCGGGCCTGCCGTCCTTAAGGACGACAAAGAAGGAATTGGAGAATTCGCGGAAAAGGCCGCTGCCGGCAAAGGAGTCAAAGGCTTTGGCCTCGTCGAAGAGGACGAGGCGCCTGCGGTCGAAATTGACGATATTGTTCCGCAGCTCACCGGTTTTCGGGAGATACTCATCCGAATAGACCGACATCGGGAACTTGTAGTCCGGATAGGGATAATAGAATTCGATGCTTTCGAAGCCGGAGGCGCGGCAGACATCCGCAAGCTCCCCTCTCGAGAAGGTCCTCACGTAGTTCGTGCCGGTATATCCCTCGATCCCGTCGAAGAATCCGCCCGTGTGGTCCTCGGTGCAGCCCGCGAAATACTTAAGTCCCAGGCGGTTCTCGATGGCGATGAGAACTTCTCCGCCGGGGGCAAGATGGGTGCGGATCGTCTTCAGGAAATCCTCATAAGGATGCGCGGAGTGAATGTAGTTCACTCCGTACTCAAAGACGCCGATTAAGGTGATGACGTCGTAATCCGCGGGAAGCTTCTTCTCCACGTCCTCGAAGTTGCCCAGGCGGATCTCGATATTGCCGCAGTTCCGGTTGCGCCAGGCGTTGATGAGACTCCGCTTCTTAGAGAGCTCCACGCAGGTGACGCTCTTAGCTTTTCCGGCGGCCGCTCCGGTCACCGCGCCGCAGCCCGACCCGATCTCCAGCACTTTTTTTCCTTCAAAGCCCGGATACCAGCTCAGGATATTCTGCCGGATACTCGAGAAATGATACATGACCGGCCAGCTCTTCCGCTCCGCGACGACGCGGTCGAAATCCTCCGGATCATAAGTCATGGCGATCTCGAGAAGCTCGTCCTCGACCTTGCCGTCCGAGTACAGGTCCTCTCCCGGATAGTCCTCCAGATTCAATGTCACTTTGCCGATTTTCTCAATCATAGCTTCCGTCCGTCTCACTCTTTTTTTCTTTACAGCAACCATGATTCAGTTGTCAAAAATGAGGCCTCGGATAATTGCATAGTATATTCATGCTCAGACAGCTTCGTATTTTGTCATCATAAAGCAATGACCCTTAAAGACTAAGACGTACCAGCTTGTGCAGATGCCGGAATATACTATACAATTATCCTTCGCGCTGCTTTTTGACAAACAAATCAACCTTGGAATTCATATCATAGAAGCCCACGGTGTTTTTGGTTGAGATTACCGTCACATTCAGGATGTCATAGAGCCTGTGGAAGACGCGGAATTCTCCCTCGTGATAGCCCGTGCAGCCGAAGGACAGCAGGTATTCTCCGCCCTGCAGGTTCATGCGCTGGCTGAAGCGGACCGTGATCTCGTCTCCCGCCTTCTTCGGCCCGATGTCGCATCCCTCGAACATCGTGTTCGTGCCCGTGATCTCGGTTCCCTTCAGGTTCTTGAAGGTATACGCGCAGATCGGCTCTTCCACGTCCCGGTCAAAGCGGATCTGCACCTGAATCGTAAAATGCGACCCTTTCTCAATTGTGTTGGTCACCGTTCCCTTCTCGTCAAAGGTGAGCAGCTTTGTGAAATGCGCCTGTCCCTCCCCGTACTCGATGGTTTCCGGATTCCTCGGAAGCGGTCCCGTAAGGCTCCCGTCCTCCCCGCTCTCAGGAAACTCTCCGGTCATGACTGCGTCCGCCTGAAAATCCTCTCCGGGGAGGTCGTCCTCGGTGATGCCTGCAGGAAGTCCGACCAGAAGCTTTTTATAGAGGTCGACCATTTCCTTCGGAGCGCCTTCCGCCAGCTTCACGCCTTTATTGAGCAGGATCACCCTGTCGCAGTATTTCGATACGGATCCCAGATCGTGGCTCACGAAGAGGATCGTCTTTCCTTCTTTGCGGAATTCCTCAAACTTGTGGTAGCATTTTGCCTGGAAAAACACGTCGCCCACCGAGAGAGCCTCATCCACAATCAGGATCTCGGGATCGATGTTGATCGCCACCGCGAAGGCCAGCCTCACGAACATGCCGCTCGAATAGGTCTTGACCGGCTGATTGATGAACTCCCCGATATCCGCGAACGCAAGAATGTCCTCCACTCTCCCGTCGATCTCCTTCTCGGAAAATCCCATCATCGTGCCGTTGAGATAGATATTCTCCATCCCGGTGTATTCCAGGTTGAAGCCGGCCCCGAGCTCCAGAAGCGCGGAAATGCGTCCGTTCGACACGGCTTCCCCGCTGGTCTGTGAGAGCACGCCGGTTATGATTTTCAGAATAGTGGACTTACCGGAGCCGTTCGTCCCGATGATTCCGACCGTCTCCCCGCGCGCGACGTCAAAGCTCACGTCCTTTAAGGCGTAGAGCTCGTGATACCGCTTTTTCCGGCTTAATCCCAGAGCCTCCTTCAGCCGGTCCGACGGCTTGTCATAGAGCTTATACATCTTGTTGAGGTTCCGGATCCGGATCGCGGGCTCCTGATCAGTCCTTGCCATTGTCTCATTCTCAGTCATGTGTCATCCTCACAGCACATCCGCAAAATGGGGCTTCAGCCTCCTGAAAACGGCATTTCCGAGGAGGTACATCCCGATTGCCCAGGCCCAGAAATAAAGCGTCGCAGGGCCTCTCGAAAAAAACCACTGTCTTCCATATATGGCGTCCCTGTATCCGGTTACGATGTAGTACATCGGATTGATCTTAAAAAGCCAGGCGATGTGCTGGAAGCTGCGGACGTCGAACATGATCGGAACCGACCACACACCGAACTGGAGCGCTATGTTCACGATCTGGGACATGTCCCGGAAAAAGACGACGATGGACGAAGTGGCGTAGACCAGCCCGATCAGAAGAACCAGCATGGCAAAATAGTAATAGGGAAGCTGGATCAGATAAATACTCGGAAAATAGCCGTGAAGAGCGGCGATCACAAGGGCAACAAGCACAAAGAACAGGTGCACGAAGAGAGCGGAGAGGATCTTCACCACGGGCAGCACGCGGATGTTGAACACGACCTTTTTCACCAGATAGCTGTACTCGAGAAGCGTCGCCGTCCCCGCGCTCATGACTTCCTGACAATAAAACCAGGGCACGATCCCGCACACGAGGTATACCAGAAACGGCACCCCGAGGGACTGCCCCGATTTCAGCCCGTGGCCGAAGACAAGCCAGTAGATGCACACGGTCACAACCGGCTGTACAAAGGCCCATATAATACCAAGATAAGACCCGGCAAAGCGGGTCTTAATATCATTCTTTGCCAGCTTGCCGATCAGGCGTCTGCTGCGCCATATTTCAGCAGGCAGGGTTTCCTCAATTGACATCTGATGCTTCACTCCGATTCCGGGCCGCATACTCCCTGATACCGCCCCACTTGGTGTCCTTCTCAGACAGATTGACGGGGACATCCGCAAGAAGGGGCCAGTCGATCCCGATCTCCGGGTCATTCCATAACAGACCGCCTTCGTCATTGGGATGATAAAAGTCCGTGCACTTGTAGCAGAATTCCGCCACGTCGGACAGCACATAAAAACCGTGGGCGAAATTCTTCGGAATAAAGAACTGCTTCTTGTTCTCGGCGGAAAGCCTCACTCCGAACCATTTGCCGAAGGTCTTTGACCCGGGTCTTAAATCCACCGCTACGTCAAAAACCTCGCCTCTTACAACCCGCACCAGCTTGTCCTGCGGGTAATGGATCTGGAAATGCAGCCCGCGGAGCACGCCTTTTGTGCTGCAGGACTGATTGTCCTGCACGAAGGTCAAATCGATCCCGGCCTCCGCAAAATCCTGATAGTTATAGGTTTCCATGAAATAGCCGCGGCTGTCGCCGAACACCTGAGGCGTGATCACCTTCAGTCCTTCGATCTCACAGGTCTCAACCGTAATCTTTCCCATCTGTTCTTAATCCCCACTGTCCTTGTATATGCCTTATTATAATCCGTTAACAATATCCATGAGATACTGCCCGTAAGCAGTCTTAAGAAGCGGCTGCGCCAGCCCCTCCAGCTGCGCGGCATCGATAAAACCCCGCTTGTACGCGATCTCCTCGATACAGGAGATGTAGAGCCCCTGACGTTTCTGGAAAGCGGCGACGAAATCCGCCGCGTCCAGCAGCATATCGTGGCTGCCGGTATCGAGCCACGCAAATCCGCGTCCGAGCTTCTCCACATAGAGGTCTCCCCGCTCAAGGTAAGCGTTATTGACGCTCGTGATCTCGAGCTCGCCCCTCGCGGAAGGCTTCACTGATTTCGCGATACTGATGACGTCATTGTCATAGAAATACAGTCCCGGGACAGCGTACTTGGACTTCGGGTGCTCAGGCTTCTCCTCGATGGACAGCGCCCTGCCGTTGTCGTCAAACTCCACGACCCCGTATTCCCTCGGGTCGCGCACATAGTAGCCGAAGATCGTGGCGCCTTTTTCTCTCTCGCTCGCCTGCTTCAGCACGCGGGAAAAGCTCTGGCCGTAGAAGATATTGTCTCCCAGCACAAGGGCCACCCGGTCGCTGCCGATAAACTGCTCTCCTAAGAGAAATGCCTCCGCGAGCCCGTTCGGATGCTCCTGAACGCAGTAGGAGAACTCCATGCCGAGCTGCGATCCGTCCCCGAACAGCTCCTCAAAGGTCGGAAGATCCCTCGGTGTGGAGATGATAAGAATCTCCCGGATTCCCGCAAGCATCAGCGTGGACAGAGGGTAATAGATCATCGGCTTGTCATAGATCGGCATGATCTGCTTGCTCACGGCCTTCGTCAGAGGATACAGCCTCGTGCCCGATCCTCCTGCAAGAATAATTCCCTTCATATCATTTTCCTCCAGATCTTGGTTCGGGTGTCAAAACTTTCAGTTTTGATTCCAGCGGATTGTTCCGTGCTTTGCATTCCCACAATCCGCACCCCCATTCGCAATCCGCGGGCCCCGTCTTCGCTCCGCTGCGGTCGGCGCTAAACGGACGTCCACTGGACGTCCAGCGCCCCCACTACTTGCTCATTTGGGGCGTGTCCCAAGGTCAAATCCCCCACCGTGTAAACACGGTGTTGAATTCGACCTTTTGACACTGTAATCAAGCTTGTCAGCGGTTCGCGTA
>CACZQS010000049.1 GCA_902783325.1 uncultured Lachnospiraceae bacterium | reverse complement strand
GCACGGCGTGGAGTTTTATGACCGGGCGTTCATCACGCCCCGGCATGCTGTAAAAAAGCACTGCAGCATCCGGTATCTTGCGGAGGATAATATCATTCTGCTCAAAACGGAGCAGAACACAAAACGGATTCCTCAGCCGGATGTGGGAAAACTCGGACTTCTGCCGTACGGTGAAGATCAGGATCGCCCCCACGTTTCGGAGGAGGACTTTTTCGCTTTGGATCAGCTTGCCGCGCAGGAGGCAGCGCGAATCTACCGGGCACTGACATCGGATGCCGGCATCGCTGCAGGAAGGAAAGTTCCGTTGCTGTCCGTCATTCTGCCTTCCTACAACTGTGAAAACTATCTGATCCAGACACTGGAGAGCATTCTGCCGCAGCTTACGGACGACTGTGAGCTGATCATTGTGGATGACGGTTCATCAGACGCTACCGCAGAGATCCTGAAACGGTATGAAGGCATTAAGGAAAACCTTCAGATCGCGTACCGGGATCACGCCGGGGTATCGGTGGCAAGAAATCACGGGCTGAACCTTGCCCGTGGAGAGTATGTTGCCTTTCTGGACTGTGACGACTGTTTGGAGCAGGGCTTCCTGCGGAAGAGCCTGCCGCTGTTGGATAAGCAGGCGGGTCTCTATATCCTGGGCATTGAGCGTATCCATCTGGAAGGGAACAACGAATTTTGGACCGTTACGGATCAAAGCTATGACAGTGTCTCCGATTTTGCGGATGCCTATATCCGAACCCGGCAGCTTCTGATTTATTCCAACTGCAACAAATTCTACCGCCGAAGCGTCATTGAGCAGGCGCATCTGCGCTTCAAGGATGGCGTTGATTTCGGTGAGGATCGTCTGTTCAACTATGGCTATCTGCGCCTGCTGGAAGGACAGGATTTCCATCCTGCGGTGATCACAAGCTCTCTGGTGATGCTGCGTTATATTCAGCGGGACCGCCTGTCCCAGTCATCGAAAAGCATCCCGTATTATTTCCGCCGGGTCATGCGGCTGCATGAGGAAAAAATACGCTGCTTTTTCGATCTGTCGAAGGGTACGCTGCAGGAGGAGCGGTTGGATTTCCGGGCCTACGATCTTTTCTGCGAAACGAAAAAAACAATTGACCGCTTTGCTGTATACCCCGGAGAGCGGGACGAGAACCTGCCGGAGATCAATCAGATGGTCTTCGGTGGACCCTGTGACAGGAGCGCTCCGGTTGATGTTCTGGTGATTCTGGGAAGCTGCAATTGTGCCTACAAGGCGGATGAGGCCATTGAAATCGGAAAAAAAAACCCGGGCATGAAATATATCGTCAGCGGTGCGAATCCTGTTCAGGAAAAAAGCTGCTCGGAAGCCGAGTTTCTCTACGACCTTCTGAGAGAACAGGGCGTGGCGTCATCGGATATCTATCTTGAGAACAGGGCCCGCTTTACCAGGCAGAACCTGGAGTTTGCGGCACTGCTCATCCGGTGGCTTCAGACGGACGAAAAACTGCCAGGCCGGGAGGGGAGAAAGCTTCGGGTCGGTTTTCTGACCGGGGGATTCCATATTCCGCGGGCAAGACTCATCCTGGAAGAGATCCTGACCGGGGATGACTGGGAAGTCGTGTGGTTCCCCGCCTATGGCCCCCACACCCGGCCGGAATCCTGGTTTGAGGATCCGACGGGCAGGGACGTTGTCCTGTCGGAACTGCGAAAGACTGCCCTTCTGAGGAAAACCTGCGGTGCCATTTATCCATTGCTATAAGCAATGGGGGTGCTGAATAGTTACGTTTATTTCAAGAAAGAGAGAGATATGAGAATATTAGGAGTGATTCCATCGAGATTAGGGTCTTCTAGATTATATGAAAAACCATTGGCAGATATTTGCGGAAAACCAATGGTGGTCAGGGTTTATGAGCAAGTGAAAAAAACCAGGAATATTGATGATATCATAGTTGCTACTGATAGTGATAAGATAGTTGCTGTATGTGAAGAATATGGTATTAATTCTATTATGACATCAGCTGATCATGTGACACCAACATCTAGAATATATGAGGTCTCTACTAAATTGGATTATGATTATTATGCATTTATTAGTGGAGATGAACCCCTTATAGACCCAGAATCAATCGATTTGGTTGCGAGTGAAGCAAAAAAGGGTGGAGCAGATGCATTCAATGCGATGATAGAAATTGAACGTGCTCCAGAAGTTATAGATTTCAGTAACATAAAGGTAGTGACAAATACTGAAGGCTTTTTATTATATGCTTCAAGAAGCCCGTTGCCATATCCAAAAGGTGGTCTGGATTTCGTGTATACGAAATTTGTAGGGATAGGTGTTTTTTCAAAACATGCGCTTCAAGTATTTAATGATACTCCTCGAAGTAAACTGGAACAAATAGAAGAGTGCGATCTTTTGAGATTCATAGAGAAAGGTATAAGAGTAAAAATGATTAAAGTAATGTGCGAGAGTCTGTCTGTAGATACATCTAAAGATTTGGAATACGCAAGATTGAT
>CACZQS010000048.1 GCA_902783325.1 uncultured Lachnospiraceae bacterium | reverse complement strand
CTGTTTTCGAATGCGAAGCATGAGAATTACAGAATTGGCATCCGAAAACAATTAGTCAACCTGCAAAACTTCGTTTTGGGAGGAGGAGAAAGAGCGGTGAGCAAGATACTGATGCGGGCCGGCTGCAGCCCTTACGAAGAGCTTTCCTATGAGAGACTCTCCCACGTCATGGGCGCAAACCTCGGCAATCTGGTCTATGCCAACAGCATTTACCGCGCGCTGACCGTGGATGATTCGACGGATGTCGTACCGACGCGCTATAAGTTTTCATACACCGACAAGGAAATGGCGGCGATCAATTCCGGGTACGACGCCCTCGTTCTGCCATTTGCAGATGCGATCCGCCACAATTTCATCCACGAATTCAAATCTCTCACTAAGCTCGTCCGGAAGCTCACGATCCCCTGCGTGGTGATCGGCGTGGGCATCCGTGCGCCGTACGAGCCGGGAAAAAGCTCCGACCCTCAGCTGGACCGCGCCGCGAGGCAGTTCTTCCGCGCCGTGCTGGACAAGTCCGCGAAGATCGGGGTCCGCGGGCAGATCACGGCGGATTACCTGAAGGCTCTGGGCTTCCGCGAGGAAGCGGATTTCACCGTGACCGGCTGCCCGTCCATGTACACCTGGGGCGACGCTCTTGACGTGCGGGACAGCTGGAAGAAAGTGGCCGACGGCAGTCCTGACGCCCGCATCAGCTTCAATATGTCCCAGGGCTCCACGCCCGCCCACATCCGCTTTATCCGCGAAAATGCCGCTTTCTTCTACGACGCCGTCTATCTCCCCCAGAGGGAGGAAGAGCTTCGGCTGATGTACGCGGGAGTGCCGTTTTCCCTGCCTGCAGCCGAAGGGTTTCCGATGACCCTCGAGGATGAACTCTACCAGAACGGAAATGTGAGAATGTACGGCGACGCGGCCTCCTGGCTCAGTTTCCTGAAGACGCGGGATTTGAGCTTCGGCACCCGCATGCACGGAAATATCACCGCCGTTCTCGCCGGAACGCCGGCTCTCTTCTGTCCGTTTGACGCGAGAACCCGGGAACTGGCGGATTACCACGGCTTCGCATTTCTTACGCCCGAGGAGATCGAAAATCGGCCGGACTTAAGGGACGTTGCGGCAAAGAAGGATTTTCGTGGCATTTTAAAATGTCACCGGCGGAACTTCGAACATTATGTGGATTTCCTCAACGAGAACGGTCTGAGCCACATCTACGGGACGGAAAGCTGTGTGCGTGAGACCTCTCACGACCGCAAAGTGGCAGCGGTCCGGCATCTTCCCCCGCTCCTCCCGATCACGCAGGTGAGCGGCGCGGAGGCGGCCCGGCGGCTCACCCGGTATCACGAGGGGGCGTTTGACAGGAAGACGACGCTGATGCATGAACTTAAAAGCACCGTTAAGCAAGTGATCGGGCGCAAGTAATGTGAACCGCGCAATCAGTCCCCCCTAAGCCGCGGATTGCGAATGTCCGCTTTATAAGGGAAATGAGCAGGTAACAGTCATGGGAAGATTCAATATCCTAAAATCCCTCTCCGCCGCCGACGGCTTTAAAGAGCGTAAGGAAGGCTTCTCCAGAAGCCCTCTTGTCCATCACCTGACGGAGGAAGAACTCGTGACGCTTAAAGCCCTCGTCTTTGAATCCTTCGAGGACTTTGACGCCGTATGCCGGAAGCACAGGATCTTCTACACCGTCAGCGGCGGCACGATCCTCGGCAGCATCCGGCACAAGGGTTTCATCCCCTGGGACGACGACATCGACATCCAGATGCCGAGGAAGGATTTCAACAAGCTTAAAAAAGTATTTAATGAGGAGCTGGGAGACAAATACACCCTCTGCGCGCCGGAGCTCGGACGCGGACATGGTATGGCGGTCTGCCAGATGAAGCGGCGGGGCACCATTTTGCGCTCTTATAACGAAGTATCCAAGAAGGACGCGGGAATCCCTCTCGATATCTTTATTCTGGAGAACACTTATAACTCGCCGGTTCTGCGGAAGCTCCACGGCACGGCCTGCCTCATGATGGGGCTGCTCATGTCGGCGCGGAAAACCTGTTATGATCTTCCGTATCTCGAGCCGTATTTTGAGGGAAATGAATCCCTGAAACAATCCTTCGAAAAGAAGGCCGCGCTCGGGAAGCTGGTTTCATTTCTGACACTGGATCAGATGTCCCGCCTCACATACCGCGTGTACTCGATGTGCCGCGACGACCGCTCCCGCTATGTAACGATCCCCTCGGGGCGGAAGCATTTTTTCGGGGAACTGTACCTGCGGCGGGAGATGTGCCGCGCGAGAAAATCGGAGTTTGAGGGGCGGTGGATCCCGATTCCTTACGGGTACGTGACCTATCTGCACGCGCTCTACGGGGACAGCTATATGGAGCTGCCGCCCGAGGAGGATCGCGAGCAGCACCCGGTGATGGAGATCTCCTTCGGGGATGTCCGGGTACGAACGAAGGAGGGCCTATGAAAGCATCCGTTGAAATCGCGTGCCGGACGCTGATCCGGAAGCTCCTTCGCCTCTTTTTCATTTTTCCGATCCGCCAAAACCGGATCATGATGAGCAGCTACAACCACGCCATCGGCTACACCTGCAATCCGAAATATATCTGCGAGTACCTGAAGCGCTTCGACCCGAACGGCTACGAGCTGATCTGGGCCTATGAGGAGCCGGAAAAATGGCACATAAAGGGCACGCGCAGTGTGAGGATGCACTCGCTGAGCTGGCTTTATTATCTGCTCACGAGCAGCGTCGTCATCTACAACCGGAATCCCGAGGCCTACCTCCCGAAGCGGCGCGGCCAGCTGGTGATCAATACCTGGCACGCGGGCGGCGCCTACAAGAAGGTCGGATTTGAAAATGCCACCCTTGGGAAGCTTGACCTCTGGAGAGCCAGGCAGATCAATGACTATGTGGATCTGTTTCTTTCGAGCTGCGAGGCATTTACCAGATCGAATATCGAGGGATATCATTATACCGGCGAGGTCTTAAACAGCGGGATGCCGCGGAACGACTTTTTCTTCAGGCCGAAGGCGGTGAGTAAAGTCAGCGCGCGGGTCCGCGCGACATACGGAGCGAAGGCGGATTCGCTGGTGATTCTGTACGCGCCCACTTACCGGAGAAATGTGACGGATCCCCAGGCCAGAGGCATTTCCTTCCCTTACGAGAAGGTGACGGATGCGCTCGCGGATGCGGATGTCCGGATCTGGCGGAGGGAGCACCACGAGGATTTCAACACCTACGAAGAAGGAAATGCCGTCGACGTGAGCGCCCACCCGGACATGCAGGATTTGCTCGCGGCGGCGGACATCCTGATCACGGATTACTCCTCGAGCATCTGGGATTTCGCGCTGCTTGGAAGGCCCTGCTTCCTGTATGTGCCGGATCTTGAGGATTACATCGACCGGGACCGCGGCTTCTTCACTCCGATTGAGGAGTGGCCGGGCTTCATCTGCCGGAATGACGCGGAACTCCTCGAGGCGCTAAAGGCCTGCGCACGGGACGAGGAACCCTTCAGCAGGGCGGACGCGGCGGAAAAAGCGGCGCGGCACCTGGCCGCTCTTGGTTCCTACGAGGACGGCCGCGCCTCGGAGCGAGTGTGCCGGAGGATCCGGGAGTGGGTGGAAAACCGGTAGTTATGTAAACAATTATGACAAGGGGGACTGTCCCCATTGTCATGTTTTTGAGGATGTGCTTAAAATGAAGATGAAAGAACGCTTGCAGATTGCGGCGAGGATGGCGGTCAGGAAGGTGCTGAAGGTGTTCCTGCTCTTTCCGGCGGATCCGCACCGGATTCTGTTTGAGAGCTATGACGGGACGGCCTATTCCTGCAGTCCGAAATATCTGAGTGAGTACCTTGAGACCGAGCGCGCGGGAGAGTACGACATCGTGTGGTCCTTCCGGGAGCCGCAAGAATTCACGGACCTCCTGAAAAAGCACCGGATCCGTATGGTGAAGAAGCGCTCGCTCCGCTGGTTTTTCGAGTATATGACGGCCGGCACTCTGGTCACCAACGTCGCCGCGGCGGAGGTGTTTTTCCCGAAGAGGAGGGACCAGCTGGTGATCAACACCTGGCACGCGGGCGGGGCTTACAAGCGGACGGGCGTCATCAGCGAGCACGTGCAGGCGAACACGGAGTTTCAAAAATGGCGCCGCCGCGAGCAGGCCGGCCGCTTTGACGTCTTCCTGTCCAGCTCGCCGGTGTTCACGAGGACAAATGTGCGCGAGGCCTACGGATTCGAAGGCCCTGTTGTGAAGAGCGGGCTTCCGAGGAATGATCTGTTCTTCGACGAAGAGCGAGTGCAGAGGGCTTCGAAAAAGGTGCGGAAAAAGTTCGGCCTTACTGGATATGTGGTGCTGTACGCGCCGACCTACCGCGGGAATATCAACCGGACGGAAGCCCTTCCGCCGCTTCCGGCGGAGGTGATCGCCAAAGGGATCAAAGAGAGGTACGGCTGTGAGGCCACGATTCTTGTGCGTGCCCACTACGCTGATCGGGCGAACATCCTCGGGAATCCGGCATTTCCCCGCATGATTGACGTGACGGATTATCCGGACATGCAGGAACTGCTCGCGGCGTCGGATCTTCTTATAACGGATTATTCCTCCTCGATCTGGGATTTTTCACTG
>CACZQS010000047.1 GCA_902783325.1 uncultured Lachnospiraceae bacterium | reverse complement strand
GGGAGGAGGTGCGTTATGAAAAAGGTCATTACAGTACTGCTTATTTTAGCGTGTCTTTTTGCGCTTCCTCAGTCCGCATACGCAGGGAGTTCGTTCAAGCTGCCGTCCATTACGGTTAATTTGAAGAATGAACAGACTGTCAAGCACAGGACGGTTCTACTTGGCGGCATCCTTCAGATCAGAGCGAGATCCGGAAATACTCTGTTAAGAAGAGAGGATCTGAACTTCCGCTCCCTGAACCCGGCGGTGGCCTCGGTGGACCAGTACGGAGTCATCCGGACAAGAGCGGCGGGGGAGGCCGGCATTCTCGTCACGATGAATGAGGGAGCGAAGTGCGCAGTCCTTTATCTCACTGTATCCGACGGGGTTTATGATGAGAACGTCCCTCTGCATGCGTCAGGCGAAGGTTCTTTTTCCGGAGGGGCCGAGTGGCTTCTAATTCAGTAATAAAAGCTCTTGACATTACCGGATCGATATCATAGAATACCTTTTGTGTGTTCCGCCCATGCCGCAAACTCGTGTCTCTATGGCTAAAGGAGGAACCCCTTCATGTGTATATAGAGAATAGAGTTTTGTTTTACGGAGGATAAGGATTTGGCGAACATCAAATCAGCAAAGAAGAGAATTCTGACAAGCGAGAAGAGAGCTGCCAGGAACAAGGCAGTGAGATCTGAAGTCAAGACCTCTGTCAAGAAGGTCGACGCAGCGATCGCAGCCGGCGACAAGGCAGCGGCGCAGGAAGCTCTGCACAATCTGCAGGGTGTGATGGGAAGAGCGACAGCGAAGGGTGTGTACAAGAAGAACACCAACGCGAGAAAGATCTCCCGCATGGCTCAGGCTGTGAACAAGCTTGGCTGAAGATAATTTTCTAAAGTAATAAGACCCGCGATGACAGTCATCAGCGGGTCTTAATTTGTCCATATTTTATTTACCGGCACTCAGCTCAATGAGGAGCAGCTCGACGCAGAGCGTGTCGCCGATGAGGCCGCTCTTGATCTGCTCATCGGCAAGAGCGCACGAGCTCAAGATTCCGCGGAGCTGTTCCGGAGTATAACTCCTGACAAGCCCCCTGCTTTTTTTTACGGCAAATGGAGGCATCCCGGCCTTCTGCGCGATCTGGGCGTCGCTCAGGCCTTCTTCCGAAAGCTCTTTTACGATGAGAAGCCTTCTGTACTGCATGGCGATCAGGGACAGCGTTCTTAAGGGAGGCTCTTTGAGAGCAAGGAGATCCGCGTAGAGCGCCATGGCTTCGGAGCGCCTGTGCTGCGTGAGCGCGGTGATCATGTCGAAGATCCGGTCCTCCGCATTTTCCGAGATGACGAGTTCAATGTCGGAAGCGCTCACTTCTTCCCTGCCCGCACAGTAGTGGATCAGCTTGTCGACCTCAAGGGCGATGTGGTTCATGTCGGTTCCGGTCTTTGCGAGGAGAAGGTCCATATCCTGTCTGCGTATCCGGAGATTCTCCTTCCCGAGCATCTTGAGAATCCAGGTGCTGAGCGTGTCTTCGTTCTGCTCGCCGAATTCGACGCAGCGGCCTTCTTTCTGGACGGCTTTATACAGCCGGTTCCGCTTATCGACTTCCTCTTCGGTGAAGATGAGATAGAGATAGTCCGGGAGGCTTTTTATATAATCAGGGAGGAGCTCGGTGGATGCTTTGAAGAGTCCGGTGCGGTCGAGCCGGATCACGCGCCGGTCCGCGAAGAAGGGCAGTGTCTCCGCCTGGTCGATGACGGCGCCTTCGTCAAAATGATCTCCGTCATAGATGTTGAGATTCATGCCGGGATCCCCGGGGAAGAGCGCGCTGATGAGACGGTCCCTGTACTGGAGCTTCAGGTAATTCTCCGGGCCGTACAAGAGATAGACGTGTTTGAATTCTCCGCTTTTGATGTCCTGCGACAGATCTTTCATGTGAGTAAAGTTATTCCCCGTTTCCATCAATTTTTATGGTATGATGAATAATAATATACCACGAAACAACGAGCCATGCGAGCGCTTGCGCTCATCCGACAACTGTGTAAGCCGGTATATAATTACGCGTTAAGAGGAGAGGTATCACTATGGCGAAATATGTGATGGCATTTGATGCGGGGACGACATCAAACCGCTGCATTTTGTTCGACGTCAGCGGCAGGATCGCCTCTGTGGCCCAGAAGGAATTCCGGCAGTACTATCCGAAGCCGGGCTGGGTGGAGCACGACGCGGGCGAGATCTGGACGACGCAGATGGAGGTGGCGCACCAGGCCATGATCAATGTCGGCGCGAGTGCGGCGGATATTGCGGCCATCGGCATCACCAACCAGAGGGAGACGACGATCGTCTGGGACAAAGCGACCGGCGAGCCCGTGACGCGCGCCATCGTCTGGCAGTGCCGCAGGACTTCGGACTATGCGGACAAGCTGAGGGACGAAGGGTACACGGATATGATCCGGGAGAAGACCGGGCTCGTGATTGACGCTTACTTTTCCGCCACGAAGCTCAGGTGGATTCTCGAGAAGATTCCCGGGGCGAGGAAGAGGGCGGAGAGCGGCGAGCTCCTCTTCGGAACCGTGGATACCTGGCTCATGTGGAAGCTCTCCGGGGGAAAGATCCATGCGACGGATTACTCCAACGCATCCCGAACCATGCTGTTTAATATCAACACCTTAAAGTGGGATGAAGAAATTCTGGATCTTCTCAACATCCCGGCGTGCATGCTTCCCGAGGTCCGTCCTTCCAGCGGAATCTTAGGCACGGCAGACCCGCAGATTCTCGGAGCCCCGATCCCGATCGCGGGAACGGCGGGAGACCAGCAGGCGGCCCTGTTCGGACAGACCTGCTTCCGGGAAGGAGAGGCCAAGAATACCTACGGAACAGGCTGCTTCCTGCTCATGAACACAGGATCAAAGCCGGTGTTCTCAAAGAACGGACTCGTCACCACGATCGCATGGGGCATGGACAACTCGGTCACTTACGCACTGGAGGGCTCGATCTTCGTGGCCGGCGCGGCCCTGCAGTGGCTCCGCGATGAAATGCGCCTCATCGATTCCGCTGCGGATTCGGAGTACATGGCCACGAAGGTGAAGAACACCAACGGCTGCTATGTCGTGCCTGCATTTGCCGGTCTGGGAGCGCCGCACTGGGATCAGTATGCCAGAGGCACAATTGTCGGTCTCACGAGAGGCTGCAACAAGTATCATATCATCCGCGCCACTCTGGATTCCCTCGCCTATCAGGTGAACGACGTGCTGAAGGTGATGAGAACCGAGAGCGGACTGCCGCTGGAGGCTCTTAAGGTTGACGGCGGCGCCTCCGCGAACAATTATCTCCTGCAGGCCCAGGCCAACATCTCTGACGCGCCCGTGCTTCGTCCCACCTGCGTGGAGACCACCGCGATGGGGGCTGCTTACCTGGCGGGCCTTGCTGTCGGGTTCTGGAACAGCTGTGAGGAGATCCGCTCGAACTGGGAGATCGACAGGACGTTCCGGCCCTCGATCACCGAAGCGGAGCGGGAGAAGCTGGTCCGCGGTTGGAATAAAGCTGTCAGGTGCGCTTACGGATGGGCACTGGATGAGGTGTGAATCAGATACAAAACGATGTTTTATAGAGGAGAGGAGTTATAAGCGATAGCATGTATGATGTAGTGATTATCGGAGCGGGAATCACCGGCTGTGCAGTTGCCCGTTTCCTGTCCGCGTACAGCGGAAAGTTCTGTGTTATGGAGAAGTCCGAAGATGTCTGCACCGGGACGAGCAAAGCCAACTCCGCCATTATTCACGCGGGATTTGATGCGGCTCACGGGTCATTGATGGCAAAGTACAATCTTCTGGGCAACCTGATGTATCCCGATCTCGCGAAAGAGCTGGACTTTGCCTATATCAATAACGGCTCTCTGGTTCTGGCGCTCAGCGAGGAGGACATCCCGAAGCTTGAGGCCCTGAAGGAAAACGGCGAGAAGAACGGGGTTGAGGGCCTTGAAATTGTCGACCGCGTGAGGCTCAAAAGCCTGGAGCCGAGTGTGGGACATGTGCCGGTGGCGGCGCTGTACGCACCCACGGCCGGAATCGTCTGCCCGTTCGGCGCGACGGTGGCATTTGCAGAAAATGCCTATACGAACGGCGTCGAGTTCCACTTTGACACGGAGGTGAAAGGCCTTACTCCCGCCAAAGACGAAGAAGGGAACAGCTGCTGGGTCGTCCAGACGGCTCAGGGCAGCGTCCGCACGAGAGCCGTGGTGAACGCGGCGGGTGTCTATTCGGACATCATTCACAACATGGTCTCGGAAAACAAGATTCATATCATCCCGCGAAAAGGAGATTATCTGCTCCTCGACCGGAAGACCGGCGGCTATGTAAAGCACACTGTCTTCCAGGTGCCGGGCAAGTACGGAAAGGGAGTTCTCGTATCTCCCACCGTGCACGGGAATACGATTGTCGGCCCCACGGCGGAAGACATCGATGACAAAGAAGGAAATGACACGACATCCGAGGGCTTTGACGACCTGATGGAGAAGGCGGGACTTGCTTTTGACGACCTGCCGCTCCGCGACGTCATCACCAGCTTCGCGGGCCTCCGCGCACACGAGGCAAAGCACGACTTCATTCTCGGGGAAGTGTCGGATGCGCCGGGATTCTTCGACTGCGCCGGCATCGAATCACCCGGTCTTACGGCTGCGCCGGCGATCGGAAAGGAAATTGCCGGAGAGCTCGCGAAAGCCCTGAACCTTGCGGAGAATCCCGATTTTGTGGGAACGCGCAAGGGGCTCCCGGACCCGAAATCCCTCCCGCTGGAGGAGCTGGCGAAACTGATTCAGGAGAAGCCGGAATACGGGCGCATCGTGTGCCGCTGCGAGCAGGTCAGCGAGGGAGAGATCCTGGATGCGATCCGGCGTCCCTTAGGCGCGCGGTCTCTGGACGGTGTCAAGCGCCGCGTCCGCGCGGGAATGGGGAGATGCCAGTCAGGGTTCTGCTCGCCCCGCATTATGGATATTCTCGCTGAGGAATGGGATGTGGATGTCGCCGATATTACAAAGTCAGGCGGACATTCGGAACTGATTGTCGGGTTTGTGAAGGACAGGGTGTGAGACGTATGGAAAGAACAGAGTATAATCTGATTATTATCGGCGGCGGCCCGGCCGGACTTTCCGCGGCAGTCGCGGCTTATGACGAAGGAGAGAGGAGCATTCTCGTCCTCGAGAGGGATACAAGGCTTGGCGGAATCCTCAATCAGTGCATCCACAACGGGTTCGGTCTGCACACGTTTCAGGAGGAGCTGACCGGTCCGGAATACGCGCAGAGATATATAGACAAGCTTGAGGAGAGAAACATCGAGTACAAGCTGGATGCGATGGTGATGTCTTTGGAGTCCGGAAAGGACGGCATGAAGGAGATCATGGCCGTCAGCGAGAAGGACGGCCTCATGCTTCTTAGTGCAAGGGCAGTGATCCTCACGATGGGCTGCCGCGAGAGGAGCCGGGGCGCTCTCAATATACCGGGATTCAGACCGGCCGGGGTATTTTCCGCAGGGACGGCCCAGCGCCTGGTCAACATAGAAGGATATCTTCCCGGCAGGCGCGTCGTGATTCTGGGGTCCGGCGACATCGGACTCATCATGGCCCGGCGCATGACGCTGGAAGGGGCGAAGGTTCTGGTATGCGCGGAGCTCATGCCGTATTCGGGAGGACTTAAGCGCAATATCGTGCAGTGTCTTGATGACTTCGGGATCCCCTTAAAGCTCTCCCACACGGTTGTGCGAATCGAAGGAAAAGAGCGCGTGGAGGGAGTCGTCATCGCGGAGGTCGGACCGGACAGGAAACCGATTCCGGGCACGGAAGAGCATTACGACTGCGACACGCTGCTGCTCTCCGTAGGACTTCTTCCCGAGAATGAACTGACGATCGGTCTGGGAGCCGATATGAGCAGGGTCACGAACGGCCCTGTCGTCAACGAATCCCTTGAGACCTCCGTCCCGGGAGTTTTTGCGGCAGGAAATGTTCTCCACGTGCACGACCTCGTCGACTACGTGAGCGAGGAGTCGGCCCATGCCGGAGTGTGCGCTGCCCGGTATATCCGCGATTATGGCGGTGAGGCAAAGGAAGAGGTGAAACGGATTCCGATTGAATTCGGAGGAGGGATCCGCTACACGGTGCCCTGCAGCATAGATCCGGGAAAAGTCGAGAAATACCTGAAAATCCGTTTCCGCGTCGGCGACGTAATGTCGAGCCGCAAGGTTGTGGTTTATCTGGACGGCAAGTCTGTTCTCACGAAAAAGAGACGCGTGATGGCACCCGGCGAGATGGAAGAGCTGGTCCTGACGGAGAAGCTTCTGAAAGCCCATCCGGATCTGAGCAGGATTGAGATCAAAGTGGAGGAGGACGCGTGATGGAGACGAGAAGCCTGACCTGTATCGGCTGCCCTCTTGGCTGCCAGATTGAAGTGATGATGAATGAGCGCGGGGAGATTGCACTGATCACAGGCAATACCTGTCAGAACGGGGAAAAGTACGCGAGGAAGGAAGTGACCTCCCCGACAAGGATCGTGACGAGCTCCGTGCGCGTATACGGGAGCAAAACAGGGGAACGCACGGTGCCCCTGAAGACCGCTTCGGATATACCGAAATCAAAGATCATGGATGTGATCCGCGATCTCGCGGGCGTATCGGTTCCCTGCCCTGTCCGCATAGGAGACGTTCTCTATAAGAATATCGCAGGAACCGGCGTCGACGCTGTAGCCACGAAAAATGTGGATTAATAGAGTTACTATTGGTGCGAAGCATGGCTGGTCTGTGGCCTGGAGAGGCGGGGCCGTGAATAGTAACGATTATCAGAAGTAAGAAGTAAGAAACAAGAAGAAGGACGTTTATGGATCAGAGCAAAATCAGGAATTTTTGTATTATTGCACATATCGATCACGGCAAGAGCACGCTGGCGGACCGGATCATCGAACAGACCGGGCTTCTGACCGAGCGGGAGATGCAGGACCAGGTGCTTGACAATATGGAGCTCGAGAGGGAGAGAGGCATTACCATCAAGGCGCAGACCGTCCGCACGATCTATAAAGCAGATGACGGCGAGGAGTATGTCTTCAACCTGATCGATACGCCCGGACATGTCGACTTCAATTACGAGGTGTCGAGATCTCTTGCCGCCTGCGACGGGGCCGTGCTTGTGGTGGATTCCACGCAGGGCGTGGAGGCACAGACGCTTGGGAATGTCTATCTGGCTCTGGATCATGATCTTGAGATCCTGCCGGTGATCAATAAAATCGATCTCCCGAGCGCACAGCCGGACGAAGTGGCGCAGGAAATCGAGGATGTGATCGGGCTTGAGGCTATGGAATGTCCCCGCATCTCGGCCAAGACCGGACTGGGTGTCCATGAGGTCCTGGAGGCGATTGTGCATCAGCTTCCTCCGCCCTCCGGCAGGGAGGATGCTCCTCTCAAAGCTTTGATCTTTGACTCCGTGTACGACAGCTACCGCGGCGTCATCGTCTTTATGCGCGTATTCGACGGATCGCTGCGGAAGGGCTCGCACATCCGGATGATGGCGACCGGCGCGGACTTTGAAGTGACGGAGGTCGGAATCTTCGGGGCGGGCAAGTTTATCCCCGCGGAGGAACTGACCGCCGGAATGGTCGGGTATCTGGAAGCGAGCATAAAGGATATGAAGCTGACGCGGGTGGGGGACACGGTCACCGATTATCAGAATCCGTGCAGCGAGGCGCTTCCCGGATACAAGGAGCCCCTTCCCATGGTGTACTGCGGCATTTACCCGGCGGAGACGCCCCGCTACCCGGATCTCAGGGATGCCCTGGAGAAGCTGCAGCTCAACGACGCGGCGCTCAAATATGAGCCGGAGACGTCCCAGGCGCTCGGATTCGGGTTCCGCTGCGGATTCCTCGGTCTTCTGCACCTTGACGTCATCACGCAGAGACTCGAGAGAGAGTATGACCTGGATCTCATCACGACGGCCCCCAGCGTGATCTACAAGATCTATAAGACGGACGGGACCGTGCTGGACATCACGAATCCCACCAATATGCCCGATCCTTCCGAGATCGAGCACATGGAGGAGCCCATGGTGAAGGCGGAGATCATGGTGACGACCGAGTACATCGGTTCCATCATGACGCTGTGCCAGGAGCGCAGAGGCGTATACGAGGAGACGGAATACATCGAGACGACAAGGGCCGTGCTGCGCTACAAGATGCCGCTCAACGAGATCATCTATGATTTCTTCGACGCTCTGAAGAGCCGCTCCAGAGGGTATGCTTCCTTCGACTATGAGTTCTGCGGCTATGAGAACAGTGAGCTCACGCGGCTTGACATTCTCGTCAATCACGAGGTCGTGGATGCCCTGTCCTTTATCGTCTACGCGCCGAATGCCTATAAGCGGGGCTCGCAGATGTGCGAGAGACTGAAGAAGGAGATCCCCAGACAGCTCTTTGACATTCCGATCCAGGCGGCCATCGGCTCCAAGATTATCGCCAGGGAGACCGTCCGCCAGCTGCGCAAGGATGTGCTTGCAAAATGCTACGGCGGCGACATTTCCAGAAAGCGGAAGCTGCTTGAAAAGCAGAAGGAAGGCAAGAAGAAAATGCGCGAGATCGGAAATGTGGAAGTTCCGAAGGAGGCATTTCTCAATGTATTGAAGCTTGACGAGGAGTAATCAGCGACGGAATGAACTGCGATGAATGAAATAGGACTGTATCTTCACTTTCCCTTCTGCGTGAAAAAGTGCGCATACTGTGATTTCCTGTCTTTCCCTGCCGCGGAGGATGTGAAGCATATTTATGCTGCCGCGATGATCCGTGAGATCCGCGGCTATGCTCATGCAGCGAGAGACAGTGTCGTCACAAGTATCTTCCTGGGCGGGGGGACTCCGTCCATCATGCCTATGCGGGCGCTGAGGGAGATCTTTAAGGCTCTCTATGACAGCTTCCAGATCGCTCCGGACGCAGAGATCACGATGGAGATGAATCCCGGAACCGTCAGTGAAGCCGTTCTG
The DNA here is from genome assembly GCA_902783325.1 of uncultured Lachnospiraceae bacterium. Taxonomy (GTDB): domain Bacteria; phylum Bacillota; class Clostridia; order Lachnospirales; family Lachnospiraceae; genus Chordicoccus. Next base: position 1,009 of record CACZQS010000047.1, on the reverse strand, counting down.
TCCTTTGTATTTGATTATATCGGCCGCGTGAGCCTCGGAGTCCAGTCTGCGGTTGACAGCGAGCTGAAGATGCTCGGTCGCATCCACAGCTTCGCAGACGCCGAGCGGAGCGTTCGTCTCTTAAGGGAGAGCGGGGTCAGGAATCTGAATCTGGATCTCATGTCGGGGATTCCCGATCAGACTGTGGAGTCCTGGAAAGAGACGCTTGAAGCTGCGGTCAGCCTCAAGCCGGAACACATCAGCGCGTACAGCCTGAGCGTGGAGGAGCACACGGAGTTCCGCCGCCTCCAAAAAGCCGGCAGACTGCACCTCCCCGATGAGGAGAGCGAGCGGGAGATGTACCGTCTCACGAAGGAGCTGCTTCTTCAATCGGGCTATGAGCAATATGAGTTTTCCAACTATGCCCGCGAGGGATTTCGCTGCCGGCACAATATGCGTTACTGGAAGAGGGGGGATTATCTGGGCTTCGGACTGGGCGCCTCTTCCCTGCTCCGCTCCAGCCGCTGGCACAATACCAGGAATCTGGAGCATTACTTCGAGCACAGCGCCGACCCCGGCCAGCTCGTGCGGGAGATGGAGCAGCTGGATAAGCGGGCGGAGATCGAAGAGACGATGTTTCTGGGGCTGCGCATGAGTGACGGAGTATCGGATGCCGAATTCACCGAGGCCTTCGGGCTTTCTTACCGCGAGCTGTACGGCGAGGTGATCGGCCGCCATATAGCCGACGGGCTTCTCGCCGAAGAAGGGGACCGCATCTTTCTCACGCCCAGGGGTGTCGAGATCAGCAATGTGGTGCTCGCCGACTATCTGCTTGAATAAGACGAAGGCTCGAACGTGAGTCGTCGGATCCGAGAACTATTATTGATGAGCGACTTTATAGACGATTTGGCTGTCAAAAGTAGTGCGAAGGGAAATTGTATAGTATAGTAAACGACAAAACTCTCTTCGTTTTGACGTTTACTACGCGCCGACCGCATTTGCGGCGAAGCCGTAATAACTACCTCTTGCG
>CACZQS010000046.1 GCA_902783325.1 uncultured Lachnospiraceae bacterium | reverse complement strand
TACCTGCTGGCGCGGCTTTCAATCTCGCCGAGCTCAATGCGGAAGCCACGGAGCTTCACCTGCGTGTCGATGCGGCCGAGGCACTCCAGCTCACCGCCCGCTTTAAAACGCACCAGGTCGCCTGTCCGGTACATCTTCCTTCCCGGAAGCGACGGGCAGGGGCAGAACTTTTCAGCGGTCAGCTCCGGCCGCTTCCAATAGCCCTCGGCAATCTGCGCACCTGCGAGGCAGAGCTCCCCGACATAGCCGTAAGGCAGGAGATTCCCGTAGGCGTCACAGACAAATGACCAGCTGTTGGGCACCGGAAGGCCGATCGGAATGTCCTCATCCTTATCCTGGTCGACCAGATGAACATCGCTGCCCACCGTAAATTCCGTCGGCCCGTATTCGTTATACTGCAGGACATGCGTGCGCGCTACCGGCAGGAGCTTTTCGCCGCCCAGTACGGTAAAGGCGGGATACATGTCCGGAAAGCTGTTCAGCATCATCATGCCGAGCTGTGTGGGGAACTTCACCCCGTATATACGGTTTTCTTTCAGGTATCCGTCGAGACGGCTTAAGTCGCGGCGCATGTCCACGGATATGATGTGCAGCTCCGCTCCGGTGATCATCGGATTCACCAGATCCGTGACGGACGCGTCAAAGGAGAAGCTGACGCAGTGCGCGAAATTCCTGTCCTCTCTGTAGCCGTATGCCGCGGAACTCCACGCCGCATAGGCCATGAGAGAGCTCTGCGGAATCACGACGCCTTTTGGCTTCCCGGTGGAGCCGGACGTATAGATCATATAAGCCCTGTGGTCCACAGACGTCCGGTTCACCGGAGCCGTCTCCCCTGCTTCGGCAAGGATCTGCCCGATCACGTCCTCCGTAAGAAGCACGGAAGCTTCCGAGTCCTCCTGCATATATGCGATCCGCTCCGGCGGGTAATCCGGATCAATCGGCACATAGGCCGCCCCCGCTTTCTGGATGCCGATGATGGCGGCCATGAATTCCTTCACTCTGTCCATCTTGACGGCCACAAAGCTGTTCTCCTGAACGCCGCTTCGAATCAGCCACGCCGCGACCGCATCGGAGGCGCGATTCAGTTCCGCATAGGTAAAGCTGCCCTTGCTGTCCACAACGGCTGTTTTATCCGGATGCTTTTCCGCCTGCGCAAGGAACAGATCGATCCAGGTCTTCTCCGTGTCGTAAGCCAGTTCTCTGCCTTTTGAGAGGGATATCAGCGCCTCCGCCTCTTCATCGCTGACCAGTGAGACCTCCGAGACCTTCTCAGATCTTGTGAGGCCTTCACACACGGCACTGATCGCTTTGGCAAAGCGCTCCATCTCCTTTCTGCCATACCGGTTCCCGTCATATTCCACGGACAGGACATAAGACGCTCCCTCGGGCCAGGCCATCACGGTCACAGGGAGCTTCACTGCATCCAGCGCGAGATCAATTTCTCTTTCGCTGTGCTCCTCCCCTCCCTCTTCGATGCCGCCCTGATAGACAAACATCAGCTCGGCCTTCAGGCGGTGTCTTTCAACGACACGGGTATAGGGATAAAACTCCATGGAGAAGCTCTCCTGAAGCTGCGCATGCACGGCGCGGATATACGCCTCCGCCGTCATGGCAGCGGGATCCATCGTCACGACCGGTATCGTCCGGACGAACATGCCTACGCAGTCAAGCAGGGCCGGATCCGCAGATCTCCCGTTGCTGACAGTCGTATATACAGCCTTATTCTCCCGGCAGATCCTGCGGACGGTCTCCGCAAATGCCGCCTGCATAAAGCTCCCCGGCGTCACTTCCAGGCGCGCGCACAAATCATCGATGCCCGCAGCCGGCACCATAAGCTTCACCGTTCCGTACGGTACGCCGTCCGGATGGCCGTCAGCGGGGATGCTCGCACAGGCAGCGCCTGTAAGAAGCGCGTCAAATCGCTCATCTGCCTTCTTTAAAAGCTCTCCGTCCAGGATCTCTTTTTCATAAAGCGCATAATCGTAGGCCGTAAGGCTCTCCGCCTCCGGGGTCTCTCCGGACAGCGCTTTATTCAGATCCTCCATAAAGATGCCGGAAGACAACCCGTCATAGACCGTGTGGTGAATATCCGCAAAGAGCCAGCTGTCAGCGCTGAAGGTATAAACCTCAAAGCGATACAGCCTGTCATGAAAGAGGTCAAACGGCTGTACCCTGCTCTGGAAAAATGCCTGGTCCGGGACACGGTCAAGCGCCGTCAGACTGACGGCGACAGTTTCCTCGTCGCAGCGGCGGAGCTTCACATCGCCGCCGTCGTTGACAAAGCGGGCCTTCAGATAGCAGTGCGCCTCCGCCGTTTTCCTTACGGCCTCTGCCAGTTTCTTCCCGTCCGTCTGTTTAAACAGATAGACCTCCGGGATGTTGTACTGGGATGTGTTTTCATTTCTCTGCCAGTCGACGAAGATCCCGCGCTGATTCTCGGTCATGGGGTACAGTTCTCTCTTCTCATAGTGAGGAACCCCCGCGTGAGACCGGCTGTCACTTTGCGCGATAAATGCGGCAATCTCACGGATCGTCGGCTGTTTCATAATCTGCGCCACATTCACCTTAGCGCCCAGCGTTTTATCGATCATGGCCGTCAGGCGGATGGCGCCAAGCGAAGAAAGGCCCAGCGAAATCAGGGAGGACGTCACGCCGAAGCTGTGATTTCCGATGATCTCGGCCACAAGATCCATGAGTCCCGCTTCCAGATCATTTTCGGGCGGCACGATTTCCTCCGCCGCAATTTTGAGCACCGGCAGCGCCTTCTTGTCGACCTTTCCGTTTGCGGTAAGCGGCAGTTCATCAAGCTGCAGGAACGCCTGGGGAATCATATATTCGGCAAGGCTTCTCCCGATATGGGCCTTAAGCTTTTCTATATCTATCTTCTGTTCTGCCGTAAAATATGCGGCAAGATAATCCGTTTCCCCGTGCGCCACCACGACGACACTGGCGCTCACCCCCGGGAAGGAATTGATCGCGCTCTGAATCTCTCCCAGTTCGATTCTCAGTCCGCGCAGCTTTACCTGGTCGTCCATTCTGCCGTGGAATTCAATGTGCCCATCCTTCCTGATCCGCACAAGATCTCCGGATCGATAGGCCTTTTTGCCAAGCAGCGTGATGAAGTTCTTCTTTGTAAGATCATCCCGGCCGAGATAGCCGCGCCCCACTCCGTCGCCCAGTATCACCAGCTCGCCCAAAGCGCCTAAGGGCTGAAGTCTCCCGCTTCGGTCAACAGTCGCGGCAGATACATTCGCATTCGGTGTACCGATGGTGATATCCCCACCACCGTTTACCACCTGCATCGTACAGCTGATCGTCGTCTCCGTCGGCCCGTAACCGTTCATGATATACAGGTCCGGATTCACAGCCTTCAGTTTTCCATACAAGGCTCCCGGAAAACTCTCCGCACCGATATCAATGCTCTTCAGGTCTTTTATTGCCGGAACCATCTCATCCAGATCCAACAGGTTTGAGATATAACTCGGCGTACAGGTCATCACATCAACCCTGTTTGTGAGCATCAGACTGCTCAGTTTACCTGGATCCAGAATCTCCTCCTGTGCAGCCAGAACCATTGTCATGCCGCTGTTCAGCGGAATAAATTCTTCCATGACCGATACGTCAAAGGTCAGTGCAGCAAGGGCAAGACTTACGGATGTATTCCTGATAAAACCCTGTATTTCCCTGTTCTTTGCATTTTGATCCACGAAATTGACCAGGTTTTTATTGGTGAGCATAACCCCTTTGGGCTTTCCTGTAGATCCGGAAGTATAGATAACATAGGCAAGCGCCTCATACGGGACGGATCTGTTGAGGTCAGAGCTTTTTTCTTCCGATACAGCTTTCTGCACGCTGATACATTCTATGCCTTCCTTAGTCAGAGCAGCAAAAAGCTCTTTCTTCCTGTCCAGGATCTTCTCAGTAGTAATCAGAAGCCCGGCACCGGAATCCCTGAGTATAAAGCGGATCCTGTCATCCGGATACTCCGGGTCTATGGGCAGGAATGCCCCGCCGCTTTTTAAGACGCCCTGGCGCATTACACCGGCATAGCTATCCCTGTCTGCAAGGACCGCCACAATCGTGTCCGGCCCTGCTCCCTTTGAGACAAGAGCATATGCTGCCGCATTGGCTTCGGAGTTC
>CACZQS010000045.1 GCA_902783325.1 uncultured Lachnospiraceae bacterium | reverse complement strand
CTGACTTGCCATAAAAAAAGTCGCCTCCTTTTCGCACTTTTACGAGTACGACAAGCGGTGACTGTACACATTGCCGGGTGTGTCCTGTTTTTTCACGGACCACATACCGGACTTCCCGTTGTTACGGTTACGAGCACAGTGACTTGTCGCCAGTATCATTACATGACATTCGCTCCACGGAAAACCTGCATCTGACGTGCAGCAACCTCACGCTTCATCGCTATCATGTCACAGCGGTACATAGTATACACGAAAACCCCTTGCGGATGCAAGGGGTTTTTTTATTATTTTTTGTGGCCTGTAGCGGAGGGGCTGTGAATAGTATCAATCATTCACATCTCAAAGCAGGTTGGAGACATCCACAAGGGAGATGCCGCTTCTTTCGTCCTTGCGGACATCGGGCTCCTTCCCGGTTTCCTTCGCCTGGTCGAGAATCTCATCAAGCACAGGCCGCGCGACCGGTGCGAAGCGCTCTCCGTCGTCAAATGAAGCTTCCGGTGCCTTCGTCTCCGGAATGACTTCTTCAACGGGAACTCCGTAGAACTCCGCTTCTGCCGTCGCCATCTCAAGCTCGTTCGGAGCTGCCGGGTTCTCATACACGGGATTCTCCCCGCGGGCCCTGCGCTCCACCTCATCCGCAAGATCCGCAAGAGATCCGGCGGGTACGGCCGGCACGGCCGGCGCGGGCTCATCGGGCACCTTAAATACGACATCACCGATCTTTTTTTCCATGGGGTCGACTTCTTTCTCTAATGCAAAGTCATCCTTATCTAATGCAAAATCATCATCCAATGCAAAGTCATCGGTCTTTGATGTGCGGTTATCCGTCCTTAAAGCGAAGTCACCTCTATCCAATGCAAAATCATCGTCATTGCGCTGGTCGAGGGCTGCGACATCCGCTGCAAGGAGATCTTCCTTAAAATCGCGGGTGTCGGCAGATACGCTTTCTGTCTCCGGTGCGGCTGTGTCTTCCGCATCAGTGCTCTCCGCCGCTGATATGGCTGCGGCAGCAGTTCCCGCAGCAGCTGCAGTCCCCACCACGGCAGCAGCATCCGCTGATTCCTGTTCCGCTTTTTCTGCCTTCCTGCGGGCCTTTTTCGCCGCGCGGCGCTCAGATCTGCTCATTCCCTTATACGGATCGCTGTTCTCTTCGGCCGGGGCATTCTCCGGGGCCTCTTCGACCGAACCATTCTCAGGATTCTCTCCGGCTGCGTCTTCATTCATCACGGCTGTGTGGTTTTCCTCAACAGCCTTCTTGATCGCTTCCGTATCAATTCCGGTCTCTTCTGTCGCAGTGACGGTTGCCGGTTCCTCATCCCCGGCTGTCCCGCCCGCTTCCTCTTCTTCCTCTTCTTTCTCCTCTTCGGGAGAGTGCTTCCAGAGTTCCGAAAGGATGAACAGGATGATCATCAGGACGACGACGAGAACGATGATCACGATTCCTTCGACGCTGTGCATCGCCATCACGATATATCCGATAAACGGGACGACAACCGCCACCTTCGACACGGTATTTCTCAGGATGACTTCTTCCTCGGAGCCGTTCTCATCCACTGCGCTCACAGCCATGAACCTGCCGTTCGCCGGATCCGTCTCGCGGATGATATAAGCGTAAGTCGAGGAGTCGTTCTCTTTTAAGATCTCATCGCCTTCCTTAATGTCATAGACATTGATATCGGTGGAATAAGTCACGGAGCCGAGCGGAAGATTCGTATTCATGGACGGCGTATCCACGATCGTAGTCGTTACTCCCGCAAGAGGCGGGACGAGGATCGCAATCGCCGTCAGAATGGTCACGATCAGGAACAGATTGACGATGAATTTCAAAAACTTTGACATGGTTCTCTCCTTATATTCACGAGGATTGAGTCCCGGTTACAAACATATTATCATTTTCTTGAAGTACTGTGAATACAAAATAGCAACTATAAGCCGCCGTTCAGATCTCCGGTGTGCGGTAAGGAGTTTCCGCCTTTTTCATGAGTCCTGTCTTCACGAAGATAATCGGGGCGAGTACAAAAATCATGAGCAGCATGACCGTATAACGGATGACGAGCATCGGGATGGACTCAGCCCCCGGAAGCTTTTTCATAAGGAAGGTGACGAGCAGCACGGCTCCCAGACCGATTGCGAAGCGGAGCAGTTTCTTCAGCAGGCTTCCCTCCGTCGAGAACTTGATCCATCTCGGTTCCACGATCAGCGCTATGGAAAAGCCGAGGGCAACGCCCGCCGTCTTGAAGGAATCGGAGGCATTGGTATAATCAATCGTCCCGTTGTACAGCAGGGCGGCCGTGAGGAAAATCAGCATCGCCGCGAATGCAATCAGGAAGAACGCAAACATATCCGCATGACGTCTCTCCTTCCGGACCTTGTTCCAGAAATACCAGACGATGGCGGTGATGACGAGTCCCGCCCCAACGCCTGCCGCCACATCCAGCGGAGTGTGGACTCCGAGATACATTCTGGAAAATGCCACGAGCACAATGAGCACGACAGAGATGATGCGTCCGATTCTGTTTTTCTTATTATAATGAAAGTAGGACGCGCCCAAAGAAGCGACGCTCTGCGAATGGATACTGGGAAATGAGTAGCCGGTCGCGCTTCCGACGGCTTTTTCTACCGGTTCAAAAGTCGTATCCAGGTTCCAGGGTCTCGGCATGCGGACCACCACTTTGACGGCCTGGCAGAGCAGACAGGAAAAGCAGAAGGACAAGCCCATTCCGTACGCTTCATCCTTATCCACGTTGAGATAGAACCACCCGATAATCGCAACCACGACAAAAGGCGTTCCGATCATACTGATGATCACCATGATCTGGTCGAGCACCGGATTCCGAATGGCCGCTAACAGTCTTAAAAACTCCATACATCTTCCCTCAAATACACACGTTATTCGTTACTATTCACGGCCTCTCCGCTTTCGTGCCACAGACCATCCATGCTTCGCATATATGTCGCAGCTAAAGCTGCTTATGTCTGAGCCGAAAGTGGAGGTTCCTGCTTCACAGGCATTATCTGTAATCAGAACCTGTCTCTTTCGTGCCCTAAAGGACTAGCTTCGCGTCGCCAGCACGAAGAGCCGGAACCTGATTTCAGATATGCCGTGAATAGTAACCATTATTCTTCACTTCACACGAAAGTAGCAGCGGTAGCTGTCTGTAAAACCAAGCTTTCTGTAAAGTGTCTTTGCAGGGGCATTGTCGGACACCACCTGCAGGTAGGCGTCTGAAGCGCCTTTCTTTTCCGCCTCGTTAAGAATCAGGGACACGATCTGCGAGGCGATGCCCTGCCTTCTTGCGCGCTCCGCAACATGAATCGCATAAATCCCGACGGTCCCTCTGTCCAGAATTCCCAGTCCGGTGCCGACCGTTCCCTCACCGTCCTCTACGCGGACCGCGATCTCATCCATGGGAATTGCCGCGTACATGGCAGGGACGATGCGCTTGTGAACAGCAGATATTCCTCCCTTTAAAGTGAAGAGGCCGCTGAGCCATTTCCTATCTACACGCCCGGAAAGGTGAATGCGGTATCCGTCCGGAAGAGGTGAAAAACTCCCGGGAGCAGGCCGGCCCGCCTCCCTGGTCATCACGATCGTCTCGTGCTCAATCCCGTAGCCCCGCTCCTCCAAAACGGAGTCGAGCGACGGCTCGCTGATCGGAGTGATCTTGAAGATGCAGGGGGTCTTCCATCTCCGGTATACAGATTCACAATACCCGATCTTCTCCCCGACCGGCAGTGTGGACATCCCGATCTGCTCTGCGCAGTTCGTGCGATGCGTATAGAAATATGAGAATCGGAGAATCCATCCGTCGTAGACCTGCATCTGATAACTCGGCCAGGCATTCAGTGACAAATCCTCAATCTTTTTGATATTGTCAGCCATCACCGCGTTCCCTTCGTCCTAAAGAACATTATTACATTATAATCGATTCACTTTCGCAAGGCAAGGTAATAAAAAAGCCTGGCAGGGGGAGGATCTCCTCCTGTCAGGTTTTTTGTTCGCTGTTTTCGTTAAGCCCTTCGTGTCAGGTAGGCCTCAATCCGATCCATCGCCTCAATCTCATCCGAGCCGTCTGTCGATACGGTGACTTCGGCACCCGCGTCGAGTCCGAGCGTCATCATACCCATAATGCTCTTGGCGTTGACCCGTCTGTTTTCGGATTCCACGTAGACATCGCTCTGAAACTGGCTGGCCATCTGGACCAGCAGTGCAACAGGTCTTGTCTCCAGTCCTCCGTCGAGCCGGACCGTGATCTCCCTTTTTGTCATGCGTTCTGTTCCTCCTTGCAAAAACCACAGTTTCTGACCGACCAACTGTTATCGGATTCTCATTCCCCCCGCTGCTCGGCCGCAAGAGCACTGAGCTTTCTAAGGCGGTGATTGACGCCGGACTTCCCGATCGGCGGATCCAGATACATCCCCAGCTCGGCAAGCGGCGCGTCAGGATATTCGAGCCGTACTTCCGCCATCTCGCGGAGTCCCTCCGGAAGATCCCGGAAACCTCCGTTGTCGCGGAGAAAGCGGATGTCCTCGATCTGCCGCACTGCAGAGGCGATCGTCTTCCCCAGATTCGCCGTCTCGCAGTTTACCCGGCGGTTGACTCTCTCCCGCATCTCTTTCAGCACACGCACGGACTCGATATTGAGGAACGAATTGCTCGCGCCCATCCCTCCGAGCAGATACAGGATCTGATCTCCTTCCTTGAGGTAGACGACACTGTTCCCCTTCCTCAGCACAATTCTCGCATCCGTTCCGATCCGCTGCATCGTGCTTCGGATGAGCTCCGCGGTCTCTTCGTTCTGGCAGACAATCTCAAGATGATAGGATTTCTCCGGATCGCTGACCGATCCCCCCGCAAGAAAAGCTCCCCTCAGAAAAGCCGTCTTGCAGCACTCCATCTGGAGCACGGACCGGTGTGCGGCCGACTGTCTCACGACACGGGCAGACTCCTCATCCGGCATGCGGATGATGTAAGGAGAGCTTCTCCCGTAAGATCTCTTCTCATCCCGGCTCAAAACAACATCTATATTATACGCTCTTTGAAATAAAGTAAAGAGCAAACTCACTGTCTCTTCACTATCGGCTTTAAGGACAAATTCCCGGTCCGGTTTCTCCCCGGGCGGACGGCGCAGCCCCGCCATTTCCAAAAATGCCGCAATTTCGGCAATCTGGCAGTGTCTGGCCGAAGGAATCATCCCGGCGAGCTCCCGTTTCACTTCTCCGGAAAATGACATCTTTTTTACCCCATCGATTTCCGGACAGGGTCCTTGTCGATATCCCTGTGCCAGGTGCGTACTCCGTACTCTCCCTTTTCCCGGAGCTTCCCGGCGATCTCATTCGCGAGAACGACCGAGCGGTGCCTCCCGCCCGTGCAGCCCACGGATACCACCAGCTGGTTCTTGCCCTCTGCCACGTAGTTCGGGATCAGGAATAAAAGCAGGTCCGTGTATTTCTGAACGAAAGTCCGGCTCTGCTCGTAGTTCATCACGAAATCCACGATCTCCCGGTCGTTGCCGGTCAGGGGTCTCAAATGCTTTTCGTAATAGGGATTTGCCAGAAAACGGACATCCGCGACCAGATCCGAATCCGCCGGGATCCCGTATTTGAAGCCGAAGGACTGAACGGTAATATACAGGTTTTTATAGTTCCGGTCCTCAATAAAGATGCGGACCAGCTCCGACTTCAGCTCTCTCGTCAGCAGCTTGCTGGTGTCCAGGATAAAGTGCGCACGCTGCCTCAGGTACGCCAGGCGCTTCCTCTCCTCGCGAATGCCGGCCTCCACGCTGCCTTCCCTTCCGGCGAGGGGATGCGTGCGGCGCGTCTCCTTATAGCGCATGAGAAGGACGTCGTCGGAGGCATCCAGGAAGAGGATCTCATACTGAAAACCCGCGGCATCCAGAGAATCGACGGCTTCAATGAGGTCCTCGATCTTCAGCGCGCTGCGGACATCGATTCCCACAGCGAATTTGGTGTACTCGGAGGCGCTGCCGTCCGCCGCGATCTGGGCAAAGGGTTTGATGAGTGCGGCCGGCAGGTTGTCGACGCAGTAGAAATCCTCGTCTTCGAGGTAGTTGAGGGCCGAGCTTTTGCCCGCACCGGACATGCCCGTGACTATGACAAATCTCATATATCTACTCCACTATTATCATATTTAGGAAAAGCAGGTCTGCCGGGACTTGTGCAGATGTCTGCAGACACTATATAAGTCCCGGCAGACAGCTTTTGGCTTCAAATCAGAATCCCAGCATACGAATCTCGGGCTCCAGTGTGACACCGAAATTTTCGTGCACGCGTACCTTTACGTCATCAATCAGTTTACGGACGTCGGCGGCCGTGGCGCCGCCGGTATTGACGACAAAGCCACAGTGCTTTTCCGAGACGGCGGCTCCTCCCACGCGGTAGCCTTTAAGACCGCTGTCCTCAATCAGCTTGCCCGCGAAATAGCCCTCGGGCCGCTTGAAGGTGCTGCCCGCGCTCGGCAGGTCCAGAGGCTGTTTGGAAATGCGGCGGCTCCGGAAGTCCGCGCTCTTCGCTTCTATCTCCGCGGGATCCCCGGGTTGGAGTTCGATCTCCCCGCTCACGGCAATGAGCGGTCTCTTCATAAAAATACTGCTGCGGTAGCCGAGCTCCAGGTCCCCGGCGGGAAGTACGCAGATCTCCCGTTTTTCGTCGATGACCGTGACGGAGACAAGCACCTGCTTCAGCTCTCCGCCGTAGGCTCCCGCGTTCATGACGCAGGCCCCGCCGAAGCTTCCCGGAATTCCGCCCGCGAATTCAAATCCCGCGAGGCTCTTTGACGCACAAAGAGAGGCGATCGCCGAAAGGAACGCCCCGCTCTCCGCCTTCACGCGCACGCCGTCCGCCTCAATCCGGTTCATATTGCTGCCGATCCGGATCACCGCGCCGCGGTATCCGCTGTCGGAGACAAGGAGATTGCTGCCATTTCCCATAATGAAGTACGGCAGTCCCTCTTCGCCGCAGATCCGGAGCAGCTCCCGGATCTCCTCCGCGCCGGACGGCTCCAGAAAGAAATCCGCGGGACCCCCGATCCGGAAAGTCGTATGGGCGCTCATCGGTTCATCGGCGCGCACCGCGGCTTCACCGGCCACTTCCGTGAACGCGCGCATCAGCCGTTCTCTATTCATCCTCGTCCTCCGCTTCCTCTCCGCCTTCCCCTTCCGTCTCCTGCGCCGTCTGCGTCTCGACCGCATGGGCCTCCACATCCGCCGAATTCGTGCTCAGGTACTGCCTGGCGTTCTCCGCCTTCTGGGAATCCGGGAATCCGCTTATGATCAGGTTGAAGTTGAGGTCCGCGTTCGCGGTGTCCCCTTTCATCCTGTAGGAGTGGGCGAGGTAATTCAGGATATCGTAATCCGTCGGGTCGATGGCCTTCGCAAGTTCGAGCTTCCGGATGGCCTCATCGTAATTCTTGCTGTCAAATGCCGCGATTCCGGCCTTCTTATAGGCGGCGAAGAGCGAATTGGCCATCTCGTCCGCCATGCTGTTGAAGATCGCCTTCGAATCCGAGTCGAGAAGCGACGGCTCCACACCCGCCAGATAGGCCGCCGCGGAGCTGGTCTGTCCGTTTTCCCAGGAATACAGAGCCTTCGTCAGATTCTGGTAGCTGGCAGCCAGCATCGTCGCGGTCTGCACCTGGTCGGCGGCGCTTTCCGCCGATCTCTGCGACACGGACACCTGGTCGTTCATCATCTGGATCTGGGCGGAATAGACCGCCATATCCGAGGAGTACTTCGTCACCTTCTCATTTGCCGTGCGGTTGATGTTCCGCGTCCAGGAAGGAATAAACAGGAACCAGATCGCGGCCGCTCCGATGGCGATTCCGATCAGCATATTGATGATGGACATCCGCGCCTGGCCGCCCCTCGCCACGACGGGCTGGATGGCGTCCTCCCGGTCGCTCGCCTCGAGGGCGGATGCCGTCTGGGGCTCGGTCTCTTCCCCCCGGCGGTTCCAGAGCGAAAAATGCGTCTCCAGGTGCGTCTCCGTCCCGGTCTGCTCGTCGACCTCCCTTAAGAAGCGGAGCGTCGTCGTGTTCGTCTTGTCAATGCGGATCGCCCTCTTCAAGAGCTTGCGGGCCTTCTCATAGTCCTGGTTATTGATATAAAGAAGTGCGAGAAGATGGTAGCCCTTGATCAGCTTCGGGTTCTGGGCCAGGATCTTTTTGAGCTGGATGAGGGAGACGTCCTCATTTCCCTCATAGCAGTTCCGCAGGGCCAGATTGTATTTCTTGATCGTCTGGTTGATCACGTCCAGCCGGTTCGCGTCCTGCTGCAGGTTGCGGATATAGTCCGCCGCGATATTGTCCTCGGGCTGGATATTCTTGGAAATGACCCACTCCGAGAGCGCAGCGACCACCTCCCCGGTCTCGAAGTAGACGAGCCCGAGCAGGTTTCTCGCAGGAATGTTCAGTTTATTGAATTTCAGTGAGCGCTTGAGCTGGTCGATCGCCCCGGACAGGTCCCGGACCTGGGCCTTCTCCAGACCCTGGTTATAGTACAGCCCCGAGAGCACGCAGGCCTGCTTCTGCACAGATACGTCGCAGCCGCATTTCGGGCAGTACACGGACTCGGTGAGCTCCGCGCCGCAGTTCATACATTTCATACGTTATCTGCCCTTCTCGCTCCCCTTCGTCTCATGGAGCATCTCTTTCAGAATGTCGATGACATCCGTCAGGTCCCTGGAATAGATCGCGCCCTCCGCCTCGTCGACGTCGAGCGAGGGTTTGAACTTTTTTAATTCCTCTTCAAAATTGATCATCGCTGATCTCCATTTCCTTGTTGATTTCTTCTACCGCGCCTGCAAGGTACAGGCTGCCGCAGATAAACACGTACTCTTCCTCTTTCTGTGCGCGGAGCGCTTCCAAAAACGCCTCCCGGAAATCCGGCAGTTCATCCACCTCCGTCATCCCCTCCGTCCGGAACAGCTCCGCAACGCATCCCGTATCCGCGCCTCTTACGTCGGGAACCTTCGTGACATAAACCTTATTCCACGCCATGCCTTTAAGGAGCAGACGGATCATCTCACCGTAATCCTTGCTGCCCATCACTCCGAAGACAAGAGCCGCTTTTTTCTCTCCCGCGATCTGCCGCGCCGCCTCCACGAAGCGGACGGTGCCCGCCCCGTTGTGGGCACCGTCGAGAAACACCCGCGGCCGGATCTCCTCCATTCTCGCGGGCCAGAACATCTTCTCAAGGCCGGACTTAACATGCCCGCCCGTCACGCCGGAAAATGCCGGATTGCCCTCATGAAGAACCTTGAGGGCCAGAACGCTGAGCGCCGCATTCTCCGCCTGGTAAGGGGCCGATGTGCGGATCCTGAAATCGGCATGTCTATCATAACGGAAGAAGGTAGAAAAATCAATCCACCCCCCGCCGGCTTTCCGGATCGCAAAATCGTCCTTATATAAAGGAAATGCCGCCGACCCGAGCTCATTGGCCCGCGCGAGGATCACCCGGGAGGCCTCCTCGTCGGAAGCGTCACAGACGCAGGGCACGCCCGCTTTAAGGATCCCGGCCTTTTGCGCCGCGATCTCCGGAATCGTATTTCCGAGATATTCCATGTGGTCAAAACCGATGGACGTGATCACGGTGAGCGCCGGCTTCTCCAGCGTGTTCGTGGTATCCTTGAGCCCGCCGAGCCCTGTCTCGATCACTGCGGCCTCCGTCCCGATTTTTGCAAAGTGCACCATCGCCAGGAGAAAGAAAAATTCGAAATAGCAGGTATCTCCCCCGCCATTTTTCTCAAGGAACCGGGCCGCCTCACAGACCGGATGAAACGCTTCGAGGAATTCCTCATCGCTGACGGCCTGCCCGTCCACCGCAATCCGTTCGTTCATCCGGATCAGGTGCGGAGAGGTAAATGTCCCCGTCTTAAAGGATGCCTCCCGGAGCACACTGGTGAGAAAAGCCGAAGTGCTTCCCTTGCCGTTCGTGCCCGCGATGTGAATCACCTGTCCGATTCTCCGGTCCGGATTGCCGAGCAGCTCCAGACATCTCCGCGCATGAATGGTCGAGGGGATCTCCGTGTGGTACTTCAGATTATTAATATATGCTTCTGCCTCTTGGTAGTTCATATTATCCTGATTCTAT
>CACZQS010000044.1 GCA_902783325.1 uncultured Lachnospiraceae bacterium | reverse complement strand
GTGATGATGCACCCTGCATACGTGAAAACGATGAACCGCTGAGCCTGACGGCTCATGCTTATTCTGTTTTCACTGTAAATCATTCAATGTATTATAAAACATTTTCCCATCCGGGAAAAGACACAAAAAACGTCAGGGCAGCGCCCTGACGTTTCTGATTCCTCAAGATGTAATTATACAAGCTCAAGAAGCACCTTCATGGCGCCGTCACCGGGGCGCTGCGCGATCTTGACGATACGTGTGTAGCCGCCGTTGCGGTTTGTGTACTTCGGAGCGATCTCCGTGAACATCTTATCGGCCATATCGACCTTCTTTGTGCCCTTCTTGCGGCCCTTGCCGGCTGTCGGGACTTCTGTCACGGGATAGAACACCTTGTACATCTGTCTTCTGGCATGAAGTCTGGAAGGACGGTCCTTCTTGATTTCCTTCTGCTCTTCAAGATAGACAGTGGTCTTCTTGCCGTCAACGACTTCCTTCACGCGCTTGCCGGAAGCGTCCTTCTTCGGGACCTTGCAGGTAACCGTGACCTTGTCGTAGTTGTCCTGTTCTTTGACCGCCAGAGCGATCAGGCCTTCCGCGATGCGGGATACTTCCTTTGCCTTCGCCTCAGTTGTCACGATCCTGCCGTGATAAAGCAGAGCCGTAACCTGGCTTCTTAACAGTGCTTTTCTCTGTGATGCTGTTCTGCTCAGTTTTCTGTAACCTGACATGAGTAATTTTTCCTCCTATACGGTGAGCTGGTCCGCCGTGCTCTTTGGTCTTACCGGCGGGGCTTTAAGATACCGATATCATTCCTCGCTGGGTCTTAATGCGAGTCCAAGCTCTTTCAGCTTGGCAAGAACCTCTTCGAGGGATTTGCGGCCGAGGTTCCGGACCTTCATCATATCCTCCGAGGTCTTGTTGCAGAGCTCCTCCACCGTGTTGATTCCCGCACGCTTCAGGCAGTTGTAGGAACGGACGGAGAGCTCAAGCTCGTCGATATTCATCTCGAGCACTTTTTCTTTTTCATTGTCTTCCTTCTCGATCATGACTTCTGCCGTTCTCGCGGTTTCCGTCAGATCTACGAAGAGGCGCAGATGCTCGCTTAAGACCTTCGCCGCAAGAGATACAGCCTCTTCCGGATTCAGAGTCCCGCGTGTCCACACGTCCAGTGTCAGCTTATCAAAGTCAGTCTGCTGGCCGACACGTGTATTCTCTACGCTCATATTGACGCGGTCCACCGGCGTATAGATCGAATCCACTGCGATAACGCCGATCGGCTGGTCGTCTGCTTTTCCTTTGTCCGCGCTGATATAACCGCGTCCCTTGGTGATCGTGATCTCCATATTCAGCTTGCAGTCCGCACTGTCAAGCGTCGCGATGACCTGATCAGGATTCATGATCTCGATATCCGGATCCACCTGGATGTCCTTCGCGCAGACCACGCCTTCGCCTTCATATTCGATGTAAGCGGTTTTCGGCTCGTCTGTATCGGAATTGTTGCGGATCGCGAGCGACTTCAGATTCATGATGATCTCGGAGACGTCCTCCTTGACGCCGGGGATCGGACTGAACTCGTGCAGCACGCCGTCAATCTTGACCTGACTGACAGCCGCACCCGGCAGAGACGAGAGCATAATTCTTCTCAGCGAGTTGCCGAGGGTCGTGCCGTAGCCTCTCTCAAGCGGCTCAACGATGAATCTTCCGAATCTCTTGTCTGAAGACAGTTCCTCAATGGTGATTTTCGGTTTGTTAAAATCAAACACTGAAAGTCCCTCCTTGAATATTTGTGATTTACGAAGGGTTCACTTGTATTACTTACTGTACAACTCGACGATAAGCATCTCATTCACCGGAACGTCGATCGCGGATCTTGCCGGGGCTTCTTTCACTGTGCCCGTGAGATTCTCGGTGTCAGCTTCCAGCCACTCCGGAACCGTCCTGCCGGCTGTAGCGGCAAGGATACCATTGTCAGCCTTATATCTCGCGGAAGATCTCTTCTTCTCCTTAATCTCGATCTTGTCGCCGGCCTTCACCTGATAGGACGGGATGTTCACGCACTTGCCATTTACAAGAACGTGCTTATGATCGACGATCTGACGGGCCTCGCGGCGTGTGCGCGCAAAGCCGAGACGGAAGATCACGTTGTCAAGACGCAGCTCAAGCATGCGCATAAGGTTTTCACCGGTCATGCCGGACATGCGGTCTGCTTTTTCATAGTAATTTCTGAACGGCTTCTCAAGGACGCCGTAGATGAACTTAGCCTTCTGCTTCTCACGAAGCTGCTGTCCGTACTCAGAAACCTTGCGGTTTGTTCTTAAGAGCTTTCTTTTGGACTGTTTATCGATACCGAGATACTGCGGCTCGATCCCGAGGGATCTGCATCTCTTGAGGACAGGTACTCTGTTTACTGCCATGTCTTTAAAGACCTCCTATATATATGTAAAGAGAATGATTGCTTATACGCGGCGGCGTTTCGGCGGGCGGCATCCGTTGTGAGGAACCGGTGTGCAGTCCTTAATACTGAGGACCTGCAGTCCCGCTGCAGAGAGTGCACGGATCGCGGCTTCACGTCCTGAGCCCGGTCCTTTTACAAAAACATCGACGGTCTTCAGGCCGTGCACAAGTGCTGCCTTCGTCGCTGTCTCTGCTGCCATCTGCGCTGCATAGGGAGTAGATTTCCTTGAACCGCGGAAGCCCAGGCCGCCTGCAGAAGCCCATGAAAGAGCATTTCCCTGCGCATCCGTCAGCGTCACGATCGTGTTGTTGAAGGATGACTGAATGTGTGCCTGTCCATGTTCAACGTTTTTCTTGACGCGGCGCTTCGCCGTCGTCTTCTTATTTGACTTAGCTGCCATAAAAACTAACCTACTTTCCTTTCAATCGTAAATATGCAATGATTATTGATTATTTCTTCTTGTTCGCAACCGTACGCCTCGGTCCCTTGCGGGTACGGGCGTTATTCTTTGTATTCTGTCCGCGGACCGGAAGTCCCTTTCTGTGGCAAATACCTCTATAGCATCCGATTTCCTGAAGACGCTTGATGTCCATAGCCACCTGTCTGCGAAGATCACCTTCCACAGTGCAGGTTCTGTCGATCACGTCCTTGATCTTGGAGACTTCTTCGTCTGTCAGGTCGCGGACGCGGGTGTCCGGATTCACTCCGGCTTCACTTAAGATACGGTTGGACTGGCTTCTGCCGATTCCATAGATATATGTAAGTCCAATCTCAATCCGTTTATCTCTTGGTAAATCTACTCCAGCTAAACGAGCCACAATTGTTTCCTCCTAATAAAATCATAAATGAAATGCAGTGATACCCCGCTCTTTATTCTCATACGGCGGGTCTCCTAATTGGGGCCTTGAGTAAAAGGGGTTTCAAAGCCCAGCCTGGGACCGCGTATTCCCTGCCTCATCAACAGCAGAGGCAGCCCGGCCTTTCCGGTGATATGGTTTGATGACGCACCGGTATTAAGCACTATATCTCGGCTCAAAAAGGAAATCGCTTTATTGCGCTCCGTTAAGCTGATCTATAGGAACGGTCTCCAGCAGCCGCGCAGTAAGACCGTGTCTGGCTTAATGAACAAAAAACTTTCTTCGCAAGGTGTCAGCCCTGTCTCTGCTTATGCTTCGGGTTCTCGCAGATAATGCGGATCGAGCCTTTTCTCTTGATGACCTTGCACTTCTCGCACATCGGTTTTACCGAAGATCTGACCTTCATCGGATGCCTCCTTTCTTAATCATAATCGCCTGTTATGCGCTGTTTTTTGGGCGCACTAACACCCATAAATCAAAAAGCGCGATATATATAATATCACGCTTCAAAATTGAATGCAAGCTCTTTTTGTTTTATTTATCGCGCCAAATGATCCGCCCTTTGTCGAGATCATACGGCGAGAGCTCGATGGTGACCTTATCCCCCGGAAGGATGCGGATAAAGTTCATTCTGAGCTTGCCGCTGATGTGCGCGAGAACGACATGCTTGTTCTCGAGTTCCACCTTGAACATCGCGTTCGGCAGTTTCTCGAGAACTGTGCCTTCGACCTCGATAGCATCGGCTTTCGACATTCGTATTTCCCTCCTCTTTACAGCAAGTCTATATCCGCCTTAAGGCTCACTTCCCGATCTTCGCGAGAACAGCCTTGAAGACGTCATCCAGTGCCTGCGTTCCGTCCACGGTAACCAGGACGCCCTTTGCCTGATAAAAATCGATCAGCGGCTGTGTCTGTTCGTGATAGACATTCAGTCTGGTCTTAACGGTCTCCGGCTTGTCGTCCTCGCGGAGGATCAGCTCGCCGCCGCAGTTGTCGCAGATCCCCTCTTTTTTCGGAGGATTGAACTGGATGTGATAGGTAGCGCCGCAGGTGACACATGCGCGTCTGCCGGACATGCGGGAAATAATCGCCTCATCCGGAACGTCGATGTTCACGGCATAGTCCACCTTCTCACCGCGGCTTACGAGCACTTTGTCGAGAGCCTCCGCCTGCGGGATCGTGCGCGGGAATCCGTCAAGAATGAATCCGTTCGCGCAGTCATCCTTCGCAATCCTGTCCGCGACGAGATCACATGTAAGTTCATCCGGAACGAGCTTTCCGGCATCCATGAATGCCTTGGCCTTTTTGCCGAGCTCAGTGCCGTTCTTGATATTGGCCCGGAAGATATCTCCCGTGGAGATGTGCGGAATCTGAAGCTCTACGGCCACACGCGCCGCCTGTGTGCCTTTGCCTGCACCCGGTGCACCAAGCATAATCAGTTTCATAATCGCTCTCCTTTCCTGATTCAGTTTTGAAATGATACGGTTTTCGTTTGTCTTTGCGTAAATGATAAAGGGAGGAACGCCCTGCACTTTTCAAGTGAGCCGGGCCTTCCCCTTCTTTCATTCATTATTCACTCAGGAAGCCTTTGTAGTTTCTCACTACCATCATGGCCTCTACCTGCTTGACCGCCTCAAGGATAACACCGACGATAATGATCAGTGATGTTCCTCCGAAGGAGACCGATGCGCTGAATACGCCGTTGAAGAAGAACGGAATAATAGCCACGATCACAAGGCCGATCGCACCGATAAAGATGATGTAATTCAGGATCTGGGTCAGGTAATCCACCGTGGGCTTGCCGGGACGGATACCCGGGATAAAGCCGCCCTGCTTCTTCATATTGTCCGCGATCTCCATCGGATTGAAGGTGATCGAAGTGTAGAAGTAAGCAAAGAACACTACAAGAACGATGTAGATTATGAGCCCGATACTGTAAAACGGACGTGAGAAATTAAACCAGTTGTTCTCGTTCAGAATTGCCAGCAGTGTGCCGAACCATCCGCCGGAATTGGCCTTTCCTGCAAATGTCGCGATAATGCCCGGGAAGGACATGATCGAGGAAGCAAAGATGATCGGAATAACGCCGGCTGTGTTGACCTTGAGCGGGATGTGCGTGGACTGTCCGCCAACCATGCGTCTGCCCACGGTCTTTCTGGAATACTGCACAGGAATGTGGCGCTCGGCGCCGTTTAAGACGCAGACCAGAACAACCATGAGGATGATGATAGCCGCGATAATCACGATAGCCAAAGCCATCTTCGCGATAGTCTGTCCCTTTACAAACTGCTCATAGAGACTGGTCAGATCCTGCGGGAGACGTGAGACGATGTTGATCAGAAGAACCATGGAGATACCGTTTCCGATACCCTTCTCCGTGATCTGCTCGCCGATCCACATCAGGAAGCAGGAGCCTGCTGTCAGGGCAACCACAACGGACGTGCCTTTCAGGAAGTTCATGTCCGGGATCAGCCCCTGGTTACCGAAACCTACCGTCATCGCGATAGATTCAAAAAGTGAAAGTCCGACTGTCAGATAACGGGTAATGGCAACCATTTTCTTTCGGCCGTCTTCACCGTCACGCTGCATCTCCTCAAGTGCCGGAATCGCAATTGTCAGCAGCTCGATGATGATGGACGATGTAATGTACGGCGTGATGGACAGCGCCAGGATGGACATACTTGAAAATGAGCCGCCGGTGAACGCGTCAAAGAAATTGAACGCGCCACCTGCCTGTGCTGAAAACCACTCTTTGAAATAGCTGCTGTTGACGCCCGGAACCGGAATCTGAGAACCGATTCGGATAATGACCAGGCAGAGCAGGACATAGCCCATTCTGTGCCGGATATCCTTCACCTTGAATGCGTCAATCATTTTTTTAAACATCAGATCACCTCGACTGTGCCGCCAGCGGCTTCAATCTTACTCTTCGCGCCTTCGCTGACTGCGTTCACTTTGACAGTCAGTTTCTTTGTCAGCTCGCCGCCGCCAAGAATCTTGACGCCGTCAACAACCTTCGAAACCGCACCGCTTTTAAGCAGCAGCTCCGGAGTGACTTCCGTGCCGTCCTCAAAACGGTTAAGAACGGAAACGTTGATCGCTGTGATGATCTTGGAATTGCGGTCCGTGAAACCGCGCTTCGGCAGACGTCTGTAAAGAGGCATCTGGCCGCCTTCAAAACCCGGTCTGGGCGCGCCGGAACGTGCCTTCTGTCCTTTGTGGCCCTTGCCTGCAGTCTTGCCGTTGCCGGAAGCATGCCCGCGGCCCCTGCGGAAGTTATTGCTCGTTCTGGAGCCTTCTGCCGGTGATAAATTCGATAAATCCATACCTAACCTCCTCTATAAACTAGAGTTCATAACTGACTAAACTTAAGCTTCTTCGACTTCTTCCACTTTGACAAGATAGCCGATCTTAGCCAGCTGTCCGCGTGTAGCCGCGTTGTCCGGAAGAATTACGCTGGAATTCAGTTTGTGAAAGCCCATGGACTCCACGATCTTCCTGTTCTTCGGAACTGCGCCGATAGTGGATTTAACAAGTGTAATCTTTAACTTCTTATCAGCCATAATTCTCTCCTCCTTATGCCAGAATCTCTTCTACAGACTTGCCGCGGAGACGAGCGACTTCTTCAGGAGTTTTGATCTCTTTCAGACCGGCAAGCGTTGCGAACACTACGTTCTGCTTGTTATTGGAGCCGAGAGATTTTGTACGGATGTTTGTGATGCCTGCCAGCTCGACGACGGCACGTGCGCAGCCGCCTGCGATAACGCCGGTACCTTCAGGAGCTCTCTTAAGGAGAACCTGGGCTCCGCCGTACTTGCCGATGCTGTCATGCGTGATGCTCGCGAAGTCGGTTCTGGCAACCGTGATCATATGCTTCATGGCATCTTCCTTGCCCTTGCGGATCGCTTCGGGAATTTCAGCTGCCTTGCCAAGACCTGCTCCGACATGACCGTTCTTGTCGCCGACAACGACCAGTGCCGAAAAGCGCATGTTGCGTCCGCCTTTAACGACCTTCGTGACGCGCTTGATGGCAACGACTCTGTCTTCCATGCCGTTATCTTCTTTATCTCTTCTCTTATCCTCGTTAGGTCTCATGTACTTATCCTCTCCTCTTAGAATTCAAGGCCCGCTTCTCTGGCCGCATCAGCAAGTGCCTGGATCTTTCCCTGATAGAGGAAACCTCCGCGGTCAAAAACGACTTCCTTGATGCCTGCCTGCACTGCCCTTTCGCCGATTGCCTTGCCTACAGCTGCTGCAGCTTCGACATTATCTGTGTACTGGAGACCTGCTTTGACGTCCGCCTGGAGAGTGGAAGCAGATACCAGCGTCTTGCCGGCAACATCATCTACGATCTGTGCATACATATGCTTGTTGCTGCGGAATACCGCGAGACGGGGGCACTCAGCCGTTCCGCTCATGTGGCCGCGCATTCTCTTATGCTTCTTCTCACGAACTTCTGATCTTGATGTCTTTTTTATCATGACTCGCCTCTCCTTTCTTTATTTTTTACCGGTCTTACCGACCTTGCGGCGGATCATCTCGTCGCTGTATTTGATGCCCTTGCCCTTATAGGGTTCCGGCGGTCTCTTGCCGCGGATCTCGGCCGCATACTGTCCGACCTTCTCCTTGCTGATGCCGGAGACCGTGATCTTGTTGCCTTCCACTGCGGACTCGACGCCTTCCGGATCGTTCATCTCTACCGGATGGCTGTATCCGAGGGACAGTACCAGCTTCTTGCCCTGTTTCTGGGCCTTATAGCCGACGCCGTTGACTTCGAGGACCTTGGAGAACCCTGTGCTGACACCGACAACCATGTTGTGGATGAGCGCGCGTGTGAGGCCGTGGAGGGCCTTGTTCTCTTTCTTGTCGTCCGGTCTTGTGACGATCACTTCCGTGCCGTTCACTTCGATGCCCATCTGCGGGGCAAAGGTTCTGGAAAGCGTGCCTTTCGGTCCCTTGACCGTGACATCGTTATTCTCTTTGACGTCGACTGTGACGCCTGCCGGAATAGCTACCGGCAGTTTGCCGATTCGTGACATTTTAAAACTTCCTCCTGACTTAGATTGTCGGAAAAGGTTGCCCTTTTCTGTTTTCAGCCTTGTATGTGATATTGATTACCAGATATATGCAAGAACTTCGCCGCCGATGCCGAGCTTTCTGGCCTTCTTGTCGGTCATGACTCCCTGGCTTGTGGAGACGATCGCGATTCCTAAGCCGCCGAGCACCTTCGGAAGGTGTTCATTGTCAGCGTAGATTCTCAGTCCCGGCTTGGAGATGCGCTTCAGTCCGGAAATGATCTTCTCGTTCTTGTCAGCACCGTACTTCAGTGTGACACGGATCGCCTGGTTCACGCCCTCTCCCACAAGGTCATACTTTGCAATATATCCCTCGTCGACAAGAATGTTCGCAATCGAAAGCTTCATCTTAGAAACCGGGATGTCGACTGTATCATGCTTAGCAGTATTGGCGTTACGGATTCTCGTAAGCATATCTGCGATGGGATCATTCGTCGTGGTCATGTTGATGACTCTCCTTTCTTCATTCTTTACCAGGACGCTTTCTTCACGCCCGGAATCTCGCCCTTGTACGCAAGTTCACGGAAGCAGACACGGCAGAT
>CACZQS010000043.1 GCA_902783325.1 uncultured Lachnospiraceae bacterium | reverse complement strand
TAAAAACCATTCAGGTCATCATATGGGTTTCTTACAAAAAACGTAAGCCCGGCTGAGCGGTCAATACATTCTGACCTGAACAGTTACTATTATACTATCTGACGAACCCGTTTGCCATAAACGCCGCATCATTCCGGCAGGAACTCCAGGATTTCATCCTCCGCGCCCCCTTCGTCAGCAAAGCGGACGTTAGTCCGAATGGCTTCGACAACCGCCCGGTACGAGGCGAGCAGCTGTTGATGGTCTCTTTCAACCGATACCAGGTCTCCCTCATCCGCAGCCTTCTCCAAAGAGGCGGCCCGGTCTCCGAGCGAGGCTGCGCCGATCATCCTGGATGAGCTCTTGACTGCGTGAACGACGACGGCATAGTTCTTCAGGTCTTTAAGGGCATAGTTTTTTTCAACGCTCTGCGCTTTCTCATCCGAGCTCCGCACATACTCCTCCAGCAAAGAGTGATAGAGGGTTATGTCGTTCTGGCAGTAACCGAGCCCTGTCTCAGGGTCGATTCCGGCCTCCCGGAGTCCCGCAAACTCATCGCGCTCCGGCCCGTCCGCCGCGCTGCCCGGTGTCCCGGTCCCGCTCACTTCGCTTTCCGTGCGGATGACCTTATCCTCCGGAAGGTATTTAAGGATCATCTTCTCAAGTGCCTGGCTGTCGATCGGCTTCGTGAGGTAATCCGTGAACCCCTCAGCGAGGTACTTTTCCTTCGCCCCGATGACCGCATCCGCCGTCAGGCAGATCACCGGCGTCTCGCGGTTCCTGCCTCCCGTCTGCGCCCGGATCGCTTTCAGTGCCTCTGTGCCGTTCATCCCGGGCATGCGCTGATCCATCAGGATCAGGTCGTACGCATTCCCTCCGGCGAGTGTCACTGCTTCAGCCCCGCTCAGCGCCGTATCAGTCTGCATCCGGGAGTTTTTCAGCAGGCTGGTTGCCACTGTCAGATTGATCCTCGTGTCGTCAACAATCAGGATGCGTGCCGAGGGAGCCAGGAAGGATTCCCTGCAGCTCCCTGCTTCCTGCACATCCGTCTCAAAGTGATCCCGCAGCTCTCCGAGCGGCGCATCGGACACGATCTTCTGCGGTATCTCAGCCGTAAAGGCGGAGCCTTTTCCGTATTCGCTCTCCACGGAGATGCTTCCTCCCATCATCTCCAGCAGCCGCTGCGTGATGGCTAGTCCGAGGCCGGTCCCCTCAACAGTGCTGTTGCGCTCGATTTCCAGGCGCTCAAACTTGGTGAACAGCTTCCCCATGTCCTCTGTCCGGATGCCTATGCCCGTATCCTGCACGACACACCGAAGCAGCAGCGTCCCGTCCTCTTGTCTTTCTCCGCGCACGGTCAGGCAGATGGATCCCCGCTCGGTGTATTTGACGGCATTGTTGAGAATGTTCGTGAGAATCTGCCGCACCCGGACCTTGTCACCGCAAAGATTGTCCGGAAGCGCGGGATCCGCGTCGATCTCAAATGACAGAGTTTTGTCCTGCGCCTTGAAAAGGATCATGTTCCTGAGATCATTGAGCAGGGAGCTCAGCTGGTACGGTGTTTCCTTGAGTTCCAGCCGTCCCGCCTCGATCTTGGAAAAGTCGAGGATGTCGTTGATAATGGCCAGGAGATTGTTGCCTGCATTCTTCACGTCCAGCGCATAGCCGTCGATGTTCTTCAGGGCCTCGGTCACCGGCTCGTTTTTGCTCTCCGGGAGTGCCCGGGCCCGGCGGTCCTCCCTGAGGATCATATCATTCATGCCCAGCACGGCATTGATGGGAGTGCGGATCTCGTGGGACATATTGGCCAGGAAATCACTCTTGGCGCGGTTGGCGCTCTCGGCGCGGACCTTTTCCTCCAGCAGCACTTCCTGCATCCGCACAAAGGGTCTGACCGTCATCATGGACAGGGCCGCCGCCACGAGAAGCGAAAACAGAAGAATGATCACGTAGCTGATGATCGTGGACCGCGTCTGTGCCGACAGCTGCGTCTCGAACCAGTCCACGGAAAAATCGACGGCAATAATCCCCGCCACCTCTCCGGACGAGTCAAAGACAGGGCTGTAGGCGCTGTAGAATTTCCCCCATGCATCCGAGTAAGGCACCTCATCCACCGCAGCCGTCCCCGAGCCGGCCCTGTTAAGAGCCTCGGTATATTTCACGCTGTCTCCATAGCTCGCCGGAGAGACCTGGTCGAGATCCATGGTGAAGATGTAGTTCCCGCCGCCCGCATTTTTTATGCTGTACACATATTCCAGCTCCACGTTGTCGCGGAAAACCGCCAGCGTCTTGTACATGTCATTGTATTCGGGACTGCCGACGTCTTTTTCGGTCAGGTTTTTCAGCATGTCGCCCTGCACCGAGCCCGCGGCGCAGTTCGCTATATCCAGCATCCGCTGCTGTATGGCCTTCCGGATGCCGACTCTGGCCCTGTAGATCGAGACCGCGCAGAATAATATGCTGGAGATGAGGAGAATGGCTTCCACCATCAGAATGATCTTCGTTGACAGCTTGCTTTTTGACTTCAAGCGCATTCACCTCCATTCACTCCGGCTGGAACTCCAGGATCTCGCTGTCGTCCGGGGACTGCCCGTCAAAGGAAAATGCAGACCGGATCGCCCCCACCGCCGTCTGGTACTGTACCATAAACTGAAAGTGTTTCTTCTCAATAAGCGCAAGGTCCTCCCTGCCGGCCGCCTCCTCCAAAGCGCCTGCAATGTCCGACAATGCGGAAGCGCCGATCATCTTCGAGGTGCTCTTGACCGAGTGGACCGCCGTCCCGTAACTGCTCCAGTCATGTTCCTCAAACCATCTCCCGATATTTCGCTCCTTCTCTTTGGCGCTCAGTGCATATTCTTTGAGCAGCGTGCGGTAGAGCGCATCATCGTTCTGGCAGTATCCAAGGCCGGTCACCGGATCGATCCCCGCTCCTTCAAGCACCGCATAAGCGTCCTGTCCGCGCGGACAAAGAGGTGTGCTCCCTGCCTCTCCCGCGGCCTCTTCGTCCCGCACCGGAATCACCTTCTCTTCCGGAAGATATTTCATCAGGAGCTCTTCCATCGCCAGTCCGTCGATGGGCTTTGTGAGATAATCCGTGAATCCTTCGGCGATATAGCGTTCCTTTGCGCCCATGACCGCATCGGCAGTCAGACAGATCACCGGTGTCTCAATGTTCGCACCTTCTGTCCGGATCCGGTGCAGGGCCTCCGTGCCATCCATCTTCGGCATGCGCTGATCCATCAGGATCAGGTCATAGGGATTAACCTTTGCAAGACGGACGGCTTCCTCTCCTCCGGAAGCGGTATCGATCTGCATCTGTGTATTCCCCAGCAGACCCACCGCGACGGTCAGGTTCATCTTTGTGTCGTCCACGACCAGGATGTGCGCATCCGGGGCCCGGAAGGTCTCCCGGTAGATTTCATGTACCTCGGCATTCGTGCGGAACCGCGCCTGCAGGTCTCCGACAGGCTCTGCCGAGACGACCTTCTGCGGTATCGTGACGGTAAAGACGGAGCCGCTGCCGTATTCGCTCTTCACGTCGATACTGCCGCCCATCATATCCACCAGGCTGTGTGTGATGGCAAGTCCCAGTCCGGTTCCCTCCACGGTGCTGTTCTGCTCCAGATCCAGTCTCTGGAACTTGTCGAACAGTTTATCGAGATCCTCCGGCCGGATTCCGATGCCCGTATCCTGCACGGAGATGATCAGGCGGATCGTCTGCCCTGCCTTCACGGGTTTTTCCGTATCAGAGCGGATCGTCATGCAGACAGAGCCGCTCATCGTATACTTCACGGCGTTGCCCAGGATATTCGTGATGATCTGGCGCACCCGCACCTCGTCCCCGTACAGGCAGTCAGGGAGAGTTTCGTCCACGTCGATAAGAAAAGCCAGTCCCTTCTCCCTGGTCCTGAAGCAGAACATATTGCTCAGGTCGCCGAGCATAAAGCTTAAGAAGTACTCTCCCTCGGAGACTTCCAACCTTCCCGCTTCGATTCTGGAAAAGTCCAGAATGTCATTGACGATGGCGAGCAGATTTCCGCCCGCGCTCTCAATGTTGCG
>CACZQS010000042.1 GCA_902783325.1 uncultured Lachnospiraceae bacterium | reverse complement strand
CTTGATTTTACTCTCTTTTCACGGTTTCGGCAAGCTCCGTGACAAATGTTTTCAATATATTCACAAGTTCTGTGCCTTTCGCGCCGCCCGTATATTCAAAATAGGTCTCCGTCTCGTAGACGCGGATCAGGATCTGTCCCCTGTGGGATGCCAGTATGCGGGGGATCTCCTGCACATCAAACTTAGGATCTTTATGCACCGTAATTTTGACCCTGCCCGGCATCTCCTTGATCTCCGATATGGATGCCCGGTGGGCCGCGGCCTTCAGCTCCGCGATCCTCATGAGGTTCGTCACGGAAGAGGGAAGCTCTCCGTACCGGTCGAGCAGCTCATCCTCGATATCGTCGTAATCGGATTCATCCAGAATCCCCGCAATCCTCTTGTATGCGCCGAGCTTCTGGAATTCATTCGGGATATAGCTGTCCGGGATAAATGCGTCTATGCTCAGGTCAACAAGTGTCTCGAAGTCTTCCTCTTTTTCGATGCCCTTCGCTTCCTGCACGGCTTCCGACAGCATCTTGCAATAGAGGTCATAGCCGACGGATTCCATATGGCCGGACTGCTCCGCTCCGAGAAGATTTCCGGCTCCCCGGATTTCAAGATCCCGCATCGCGATCTTGATGCCGCTTCCCAGCTCCGTAAATTCACGGATTGCGGACAGCCTTTTCTCCGCAATCTCTTTGAGGACCTTATCCCTCCGATACATAAGAAATGCGTAAGCCGTCCGGTTCGTCCTTCCCACCCGGCCCCGCAGCTGATAGAGCTGGGAGAGCCCGAACTTATCGGCGTCATGGACGATCAGCGTGTTGACATTTCCTATGTCGAGACCGGTTTCAATGATCGTCGTCGTAACCAGCACGTCGATCTCCCCGTTGATGAAATCCACCATGATCTGCTCAAGCGCCGCTTCGTTCATCTGCCCGTTGGCGCAGGCTACCTGCGCTTCGGGAACCAGATTTCTGATTCTTCTTGCCATTTCGGAAATGTCGCGGACCCGGTTGTACACATAATAGGTCTGGCCTCCCCGCGCCATTTCCCTGCAGATCGCCTCCCGCACGAGCTCCTCGTTAAACTCCATGACGTAGGTCTGGATCGGCACGCGGTCCTGGGGCGGTTCCTCCAGGACGGACATATCGCGGATTCCGATGAGGCTCATATGCAGCGTCCGCGGAATCGGTGTTGCCGTGAGGGTCAGGACATCAACATTTTCCTTAAGCTGCTTGATTTTTTCTTTATGTGCGACCCCGAATCTCTGCTCCTCGTCGATGACAAGAAGGCCGAGGTCCTTAAACTCCACGTCCTTCGAAAGCAGCCGGTGCGTTCCGATCACGACGTCGACATATCCCGCCCGGATATCGTGGATGGTCTTCGTCTGCTGCGCCGGCGAACGGAACCGGCACAGGAGATCCACCCGGACGGGGAAATCCTTCATGCGCTGGGCAAAGGTATTGAAATGCTGCTGCGCGAGGATCGTGGTCGGCACCAGGTACACGACCTGTTTTCCGTCCTGAACGGCTTTAAAGGCCGCCCTCAGCGCGATCTCCGTCTTGCCGTATCCCACGTCGCCGCAGACCAGGCGGTCCATGATGCGCCCGCTTTCCATATCCCGCTTGGTGTCTTCGATCGCCTGGACCTGATCCTCCGTCTCCTCATAGGGAAACAGCTCCTCAAATTCTCTCTGCCATTCGGAGTCGGGACTGTAGGCATATCCTCTTGTCCCCTGCCGTGCGGCATAGAGGCGGATGAGATCGTCCGCGATGTCCCTGACCGCCTTCTTCACGCGGTTCCTTGTCCGCTGCCACTCCTGGCCTCCGATCCGGCTCAGGCGGATCTGCGCTCCGTCGCCTCCTCCCGCATATTTCTGAAGGAGATCCAGCTGTGTCGCCAGTATATAGAGATTGCTCCCTTTATATTCCAGTTTGATGTAGTCTTTGAGTGCCCCGTCCACTTCAAGCTGCTCTATGCCCCGGTAGATGCCGAGCCCGTGATTCTCGTGGACGACATAATCGCCGGCGTGAAGCTGGGAGAAACTCGAGATCTTTTCTCCGCTCAAAGTGGTCTTCCGCTTCCTGCGGACTTTCTTCTCCCCGAATATATCGCTCTCCGAGATCACGGCGAACTTGATGAGGGGATATTCGAATCCGCGGCTGGCATACCCGCGCGCCACCGCGATCTGTCCCGGATGCAGCGGGGCGTCAAGGTCCTCCGCGATATAGGCCGGTATGTCCTGCTCATCAAGACCTGCCACCAGTCTTTTTGCCCTGGTTTTGGAAGCGGACAGGACGATCACCCGGTATCCTCTTTTTCTGTAGCGTACCAGATCGTTGATCAGGTACTCGAAGCTGTTGTTGTAGCTCCCGACGGCCTGCACCGTCATCCCGAAAGTCTCTTTGACCTGCCAGGTTTCTCTTTTTACCTCCAGCATGGACAAAGAGATGCAGTACATGCTGTTCAGCCTTGCCGCAAGTGAGGCAGCCCCGCTGACCTTCAGCTCATCCTCCTTCCGGTAGCTTCCCTGCTCTATGCGCATCTCGACGCTCATGCGGTATTCGTCTTCCGTTGCCTTCAAAGCCTCCGCGATGCGGTTCGGCTCATCCAGAAACACCTGCGTGCCGTTCAGGTCAAACCAGTTTAAAAATGGTTCCGTCTCTCCCGTATGATCATGAGCCGGATAGACCCGGATCTCTTTCAGTTCCTCATAGGAGCGCTGGGATTCCGCGTCAAATGAGCGCATCGAATCCACCTCGTCCCCGAAGAATTCAATCCGGACGGGATGGTCCTCGGTCAGAGGCCAGATATCCAGAATATCTCCTCTTAACGCAAACTGCCCCGGCATCGACACCTCGCCGCATCTCTCATATCCGAGCAGCGTCAGCGCCCGCTTCGTCTCCTCAAACTCACTCTCTTCTCCCCATCGGAATGTGAGGCGCTCAGTTAACATCGTCTCCCGCTTTGTGACGAAATCCATAAGTGCCGGGGCAGGAACGACGATCACGGAGTCTTTTTTCTCCGCGAGTCTCCTGAACACGAGCATCCTGAGCTGATCGAGAAGATTGGACGCGACGTCAGCCTGATAGAACAGCAGGTCCTTGGCCGGATACAGGAGCACGTCCGGATCGTAAAAGCGCAGGTTCTCCTGCATGTTTTTGGCGGACAGGTCATTTTCCGTGATGACCAGCGTGACGGGCATGTCAAAAGAAAGCCCGTAAACCATATGGGCTTTCTGTGCCTCCACGCATCCCGTGAGCGAGAGCAGACCTGTCGTCTTTCGCATAAGGGAGCGGATTTCCTCATATTCCCTGAGCTCTGTAAGGGGCTCCAAAAACATGTTCCTGCTCATGAATTCTGTCCCGGCTCTACCGCTTTTCCGCTCTTCTTTCTTGTCGAAATATTATAAAGATTCATCGCCTTGTCCGCGCCCTCGGTCACGATGCATTCCACCGCTTTTGCCGCCTGATCCAGCGCGCTGCCGGCAAGATGCGCATCCTCCCCTTCCATCCTGGAGAGAACCCAGTCCGCGAGCTCCCAGCCTTCCGGTTTCGCGCCCGTCCCGACGCGGACCCTGACGAAGCGGTCCGTTCCGAGACACTGAATGATATGCTTCAGTCCCTTCTGACCGCCTGCGCTTCCCTGTTTCCGTATGCGAAGGTCTCCCGGGGGGAGATCAATGTCATCGCTGATCACGATCAGCTGCGTCTCCGGATCCAGCTTATAAAAGCGGACGGCTTCCGAAACGGCCGTACCGCTTAAGTTCATATAGGTGAGAGGCTTCATGAGGAGGACCTTCTCCCCGCCGATGACGCCGCTGCCGACCAGAGAGTGAAATTTCGTTCCGGACCGGGGAATGCGGTGAGCGTCCACAAGGCGGTCGATCACCTCATAGCCCATATTGTGGCGGGTTTTGTCGTACTTGGAGCCGGGATTCCCCAGCCCGACAATCAGATACATAGGTTTTTCTTCCTCTTTCTTTCTAAAGAATGTCAAAGATTGGAACATGCTCCTCGTCCCTCCTAAAGCTGCATTATACGGCAGGGATACCCGATTCGCAAGCTTCGCCATAATGTGCTATAATCCCCAGATGGAGGCTCATCATGAAATCAATCCGGAACCTTTTCAGTTCGATAAAAGAAAACCTCTTTCCCCGCGTCCGCAGGAGAGTCGACGCTGTCTCGGACAGGCTCTCTATGGGAACAGCCGCTCCCCCGATGAGTGAGGAGCAGAAAGCCGCTGCTTCAAAGCTCACTCCCCCGGATCCCGAAACAGGTCTCACCGATCAGGAAGCTGCCGAGCGCATATCGCTCGGACTGAAGAACGACACGGACACATCCGGCATCCGCAGCACGAGGCAGATCATCGTCTCCCATACGTTCACCTGGTTTAACATGCTGAACCTCTTTCTCGGGGCTCTGATATTCCTTACCGGCCAGTATAAGCACATGCTGTTCCTCGGCATCGTCGTCTGCAACTCGGTCATCGGAATTGTTCAGGAGCTCCGGGTGCGCAATCTCATCCAGGGCTTAAACGTCATCACGGCCTCGAGCATCCGCGTCCGGAGAAACGGCACCGAAACCTCCGTCACCGTCAGCGACGTCGTCCGCGACGACATCATCCTTCTTGAAGCCGGCGACCAGATTGTAGCGGACGGGACCGCCTTAAGCACATCCGCCCTGGAAGTCAATGAGTCCATGCTCACGGGAGAGGCAAAACCTGTCCGCAAGAAAGACGGGGACAAGCTCCTGTCCGGGAGCTTCGTGGTCGCCGGCTCAGCCGTGATGCGCGCCGACGCGGTCGGCTCGGAGGCGTATGCCGCCCAGCTCGTCTCAAAAGCCAGAAACCGCAACCGCGCCTCTTCCGAGATGCTCGATACCATCCGCCGGATCATCCGGATCGTGTCCGTGGTTATCATCCCGATCGGAATCCTTCTCTTTTTCAGTCAGAGATCGGCCGCGATGGCCACAGCCGCCGCGCAGGGCTTCGACAGCCAGTGGGTGTTTAATCAGTCCATCATCCTCACTGTCTCCGGGATCATCGGCATGATTCCGGAAGGCTTCGTTCTGCTCACCTCCATCTCCTTTATCCTCGGTGTAGGCAGACTTGCCCTGAAGCGCGCTCTGGTCCAGGAAATGGAGGCGATCGAGGCGCTGGCCAGAGCGGATATTCTGTGCACGGACAAAACCGGAACCATCACGACCGGCGAGCTCAAGGTAAGCCGTCTCGTCACCATCGGCGATACGAATGCGGATCGGATCCGCAGCATCATGGCGCACATAGGCGGCGCGCTTCGGGAAGAGAATCCCACGGGTATCGCTCTCGATCAGTATTTCGGGCGGAAGAACGACTGGACCGTCACGGAACGCATTCCCTTCTCCTCAGAACGGAAGTACAAGGCGGCGGCATTTGCCGAATACGGGGCCTATGTCGTGGGCGCCCCGGAATATCTGGCTCCCGGTCGCAGCAGCATCCTGAATTATGTACAGCAGTACGCCGAGAAGGGATACCGCTGCCTCCTTCTTTGTTCCTCGGACGGAATTTCCTCTAAAGAAGAACTGACCGGCGTCCTGAAGCCGCTCTCGATCATCGTCATCTCCGATGTGATCCGTCCTGACGCAAAAGAGACATTTGCCTACTTCGCCCGGGTCGGCGTTCACGTCAAGGTTCTCTCGGGAGACCACCCGGCAACGGTCTCCGCGGTCGCGGCCGCGGCCGGTGTCGAAGGTGCCGCTGACTACATAGACGCAGGCGACCTGCCGGAAGACCCCGAAAAGCTCAGGGAAGTCATACGCACCTGCACGGTGTTCGGCAGGATCAAGCCGGAGCAGAAACAGGTCCTGATCCGGGCCTGGCAGGACGAAGGGCACACGGTCGCCATGGTAGGAGACGGCGTGAACGACGTTCTCGCTCTCAAGGATGCGGACTGCGGCATTGCCATGGCGCAGGGCTCCGACGCCGCCCGTCACGCGGCCCACATCGTTCTCATCGACTCAGATTTTGCGCGCATGCAGGATATTGTCGGGGAGGGAAAGACTATCATCTGCAACATAGAGAGGGTCAGCTCGCTGTATCTGACGAAGACGATCTATGTTTGTATTCTCTGCGTTCTGTTCATTCTCCTGCAGAGGTCTTATCCCTGGACCACACTGCAGATGGGGCTCATCAACCTCGTCGGAATCGGCATGCCTTCTTTCCTGCTCACACTGGAGAGACACAACAGCTGGAAGAGCGGCGGCTTCCTTGCACCTGTTCTGAAGATCTCACTGCCCGCCGCACTGACGATGGTAACAACGATTCTGGTCCTGCTGCTTGCCGGAAGGCTCTTCGGCTGGCCTCATGATATGCAGGCCCTCTTCAACGTGCTGATGGGAGGATTCATCTCCCTGCTGGTTGTGTTCGAAGTGTCCCGGCCGCTGAATGTGTACCGCTGCATCATCTGGGCCTTATGCATAGCTGTCTTTTGTGCCGCGCTCATCTTTCTCCCGGGCTTCTACGATATTCACCCGCTGTTCACACCGTGGTCGCTCCTCGGGATTCCTTTCGCATTCATGGTCGGAGCACTGCTGTACGGCTTCAACCGCCTCACCGCGATGCTCGGACAAAAATATCTGCTGAGGAAAGAGCAGCAGACCGCATAAGCCGGAACAAGACAAAAAGGCTGCCCTTCAAGGACAGCCTTTTTTCATACTCCGTATGTGGATTTTATTTCTTTGTGCTCTTTGTTTTTTTCTCCGTCCCTTCCTCCGGGTTATCATAGAGGAAGATCTCGGCGCCGTATGCCGGAAGCGGGAAGCCGATGGAATACGGCCTGTTGTCGCACTCTTCTTTCTTCGCCGTGTAGGTCTTCTTCGTGATCTCCGTCATGCCGCCGTACTTCGGATCCATGGAATTCATGATCAGGCGGTACTTGCCCGGCACGAAGCAGCCGACCCTGTAGTCGTCGCGGGCCATAGGCGTCATATTGAGAACGAAGAGCAGATTGTTCTTTCCGTCCGGAGACTTTCTCACGAAGCTGTAGATGCTGCGGTCCGCATCGTCCGCATTGATCCACTGGAACCCGTTCGGATCATAATCCGTCGCGTGAAGGGCCGGATATTTCTGTACGAGTTTCCACAAATCGCGCACATAATCCTGCAGCTTCCTGTTGAGCTCCGTCTCAAGGATAAACCAGTCGATCTCCCTCTCTTCGCTCCATTCCCTCTGCTGGCCGAATTCCTGTCCCATGAAGAGCAGCTTCTTTCCGGGATGACCGGCCATATAGGTATAACCGGCTTTGAGATTCGAGAACTTATCCTCATAGATGCCGGGCATCTTGGACCACATCGAACACTTCAGGTGAACGACCTCATCGTGGGACAGAACGAGAACATACTTCTCGGAATACGCGTAGGATGTCGAGAAGGTCATCTTATAATGGTTGCCCTTGCGGAACAGAGGATCCAGCTTCATGTACTCCAGGAAGTCGTTCATCCATCCCATATTCCACTTGAGCGAGAAGCCGAGGCCGTTGTCCTTCTCCACGTCGCCGGTTACCTTCGGCCATGCGGTCGATTCCTCGGCAATCGTGACGACGCCCGGATTCCGCCCGCGGATCAGTGTATTGAGATGCTTGAAGAACTCAATCGCCTCAAGGTTTTTGTTCTCTCCGTACTTATTGGCCACCCACTCGCCGTCTCTCTTGCCGTAATCCAGGTAGAGCATCGAAGCGACCGCGTCCACGCGGATGCCGTCCACATGCATGAATTCAACCCAGAACAGGGCATTCGCGATCAGATAGTTCTTGACCTCCGGGCGCCCGTAATTGAAGATCTTGGTCCCCCAGTCCGGGTGCTCACCCTTTCTCGGATCGCCGTGCTCATAGAGCGCATACCCGTCAAATTCCGCCAGTCCGCATTCGTCCTTCGGGAAATGGGCCGGAACCCAGTCCAGAATCACGCCGATTCCCTTCTTGTGGAAGTAATCGACCATATAGGCAAAGTCTTCCGGCGTCCCGTAGCGGGAAGTCGGCGCGAAGTAACCCGTCACCTGATAGCCCCAGGAGCCGTCAAAGGGATGCTCCGCGATGCCCATGAGCTCGATATGCGTATACCCCATATCCTTGATGTAATCCGCCGCGCGCTCGGCAAATTCCCGATAGGTATAGAAGCCTTCCGGTCTCCCGTCACACTCCGGGTGCTTCATCCAGGAACCGATATGGGCCTCGTAGATAATCATGGGATCCTTGTTGAGGTCGAACTGGCTGCGCTTATTCATCCACGCCTTGTCCGTCCACTTGAGCTTTGACAGGTCCACAACGATGGAAGCTGTTCCGGGCCTGAATTCCGCGTAATTACCAAATGGATCCGCTTTATAGAGGTGCTGGTCCAGCGCTCCGACGATGTAGTATTTGTACAGAGCTCCCGGTCCCACGCCGGGAATAAAGATCTGCCATACGCCGATCTCATCGTGGCCAAGGATCACATTGGCCTCCGTGTCCCAGCCGTTGAAATCTCCGATCACGGACACACTCTTCGCATTCGGAGCCCAGACGGCAAACCATGTCCCTTCCACTCCGTTAACCGTGGTCGGATGTGCCCCCAGCTTCTTGTAAAGATCATAGTGTGTGGCGTGCCCGAAATAATACTGGTCCATCTCTGTAAATTCATACTCGTATCCCATGGATCTCTCCTTCCGGAAACTCTGTTTTTTGTTCTTCTTCTGGAACTGTTACTTACATTATAAATGGTTAATCGGACAGTGTAAATGGACTTTCTGCCGTCACTGGTGGTAATTCTCACCCGCGATATAGCGCTCCGCCATTTCCTCCGTCACGCCGTGGTTCTCAATCAGTTCCCTGTAAAAATGCCCGCTCTTCTTCACGGTCCGCTCCTGTGTCCCGTAGTCAATTCTGACAAGCCCGAATCTCTTGCTCTCCCCGTCGAGCCACTCGAAATTGTCGAGGAGCGACCAGTAATAGTACCTCTCCACCGGAAGATCCGCCTGTGCGAGCACGGCAAGCTGGTCATAGATAAAGAGACTCCGGAAGCTGTCATTCTCGTCACAGGTCCCGCTCTCCGTCACCCAGACCGGCCTCGGGCAGATCTTATACAGCTCCCTGATCACTTCGGCGAGTCCCTGCGGATAGATCTCCCAGCCGTAATCGTTCTTCGGGGATTGTGCGCGCGGCCGGTCGTCGGCCGGCAGAATTACATGATTCCTTGTGTAATAGTTCACGCCGAGGAAATCGCAGTAAATACCTCGCTTAAAGCCGCCCAGATTCTCGTAGGGAGCGCGGAACTCGCCGAGAAGGAATGCCCTCGCCACCGCATCCTGGAACACCCACCTGCTGACAGCGACACTTTTCTGCTCAAGCACGCCCGCGGGACTCGTGGGATTCATGGGGGCAAAGGCCCTCATGTGAAGGGCAATTCCGACCTGTGTATCCGTATATCCCATCTTCCCGCGCATGCGGTGGATCTTCTCATAAGCGCGGATGTGGCATCCGGCCATTACCGACAGAACCCTCCTCACGCTGATGATATTGTTGTCCCCGGGCGGAAATCCCTGGCCGGCATATCCCATGAAGGTATACACATTCGGCTCGTTAATCGTCACATAATCAGAGACGAGGTCCCCGAAACTTTTCACGACGACGCCGACATAACGGAGAAATGTCTTTACATTTCCCGGATAGAGGAACGCTCCGCGCCGCTCGAACCACATCGGATTCGTAAAATGGTGCAGCGTGAGGCAGGGCCGGATCCCCGAAGCGATCATATACTCGATTTCTTCCCTGTAATGCGCGATGGCTTCCCGGTCAAAGACGCCGGCCTTCGGTTCGATTCTCGCCCACTCAACACTGAAGCGGTAGGTCTCGATTCCCATCGCCGCCATAATGTCGATGTCTTCTTTCCACCGCGCCCAGTGGTCACAGGCACGGGTGAAGGAAGAGCTGTCCCTGAGCCGTCCCTTCTTCTCCCAGTCTCTCCAGTTGTGATCGACATCTCCTCCCTCAATCTGGGCGGAAGCTGTCGCCGCGCCGAGCATCAGGCGCTTCGGAAGTCTGTATCCCTTCATAAGCGGATTCCCCTATCATTGCAAAAGTTTCCAGTCCGTCACCGAGAAGATGCCGCGCGGAGTGCAGCGGATCTCCGGAATGACCGGCAGAGCCATGAAGGACAAGGTGACGAACGGCTCCATGGTTTTCGGAACACCCATCTTGTGGGCTTTCACGGTCATCCTGCGCACTTTCTTGCTCACATAGCTGTAGCTCTTGTCCGAAATCAGTCCCATGATCGGGAGCTCCAGCGTATCAAATATCTCTCCGCCTTCCACAACGGTATAGCCGCCGTGGGTGCGGTTCAGTTCCTCTACGGCCAGCAGGATATCCCGGTCGTTGTCACCGATGACGATGATGTTGTGGCTGTCATGGGAGACCGAGGACGCGATCGCGCCGTTCTTCAGGCCGAAGCCGCGGACGGCTCCCACACCGACTTTTCCGGTAAAATGGTGCCGCTCGAAGACTGCGATCTTATCGATCTCGCCGTTCGGGACAAATTCGCCGCCATTTTCCGTGCCCGGAAGAACGAGATCCACCCGCTTTGTCAGGATCTGGCCGGGGATCATCTCGATGACCGGGAAGGGCTGACTGCCCGGAGTAAGAACGAGCTTCTCGGGATCCACCTTCGCCAGATGCACGGTATCGAACAGCTGCGGCGGACAGGGCGCCGGCTTGATCTTCAGCATGGTATCGATGCGCTGACCGTTATAGAAGACCATCTGCGCATTGAAGTCCTTGAGGGAGTCCCAGACGACCAGGTCCGCATCGAATCCGGGAGCCACCGCTCCCGTTCTTCTGAGTCCGTAGCAGCGGGCCGGCTGTATGGTCGCCATCTTGATGGCCGCGATGGGGCTGATCCCCATGCTGACGGCCTTGCGCACATTGTTGTCGATGTCCCCTTCACGGATGATGTCCTCGATATGGCGGTCGTCCGTGCAGAAGCAGAAGCCCTCTGTGTTGGTATTGTTCTCGACGATGCCTTTCACGATCATCTCAAGATTCTTCGCGGCACTTCCCTCACGGATGTGGCAGGTCATCCCCATGGAGCGCTCCTGCATGACATACTCATAAGTTGTGCCCTCATGGTCTGTCGTGATGCCTGCGAGAACGTAGGCGGCGAGCTGCTCCCGCGTCAGGTCCGGCGAATGGCCGTCCTTCACCTTGCCGTCAAAAAGCTCCAGCTTCTCGTTCATCCCCGGATCGCCGTTTATCACTGCCAGTGTATCCATGACTTCTCCGAGTCCCAGAACGCGGCGGTTGTGGATATAAGGTTCCATGTCCTTCGCCGTGAGCCGGAACCCGTTGTCATCAATCTCCGTGGCGGGAACGCAGGACGCGATCATGACATAGACATGTGCGGGAGAATTCTTTGTCTGTTCCAGGATATAGTCAATGCCGTCGCGGCCGGAGACATTTGCCGCCTCATGGGGATCAACGATAAATGTAGTCGTGCCGTGCTGGGCCGCCTGAGAGATCAGGACCTGCGGATTGACCATGGTGGATTCCAGATGCAGATGGGCATCGATGAAGCCGCTCGTCACATACTGGCCTTTGAGGTCAATCTCCTCCTCTCCCTGATAGTCTCCGATTCCCACGATCATGCCGTTCTTGATGGCGATATTTCCTTCCTCGACGCGGTCGGTAAATACGTTCACCACTTTGGCATTCTTCAGTACGAGATCCGATTTAATAAGCTTCCGCGCGGCCTGCGAGCATCCGTTATACTTTTCCAGTTTCATAATCGTTCACCTCTTTATGACGGCACGCATTTGTTTACTGCAGATTTCAAGTAGTATTCATTATACCACGATTTGACGGCAAGTGGAGACAGATGTGCCTCCCGCATTCCATCACGACAGTGAAAACAGGCGGCATGCGTTCTCCCAGGTCACCGCCTCGACTTCTTCTTCGGACACATCTTTTATCTCCGCGATCGCGCGCACGACATAGCGCAGATAACCGGAGTCACAGCGCTCCCCCCGATGGGGCTCGGGCGCCAGATACGGGCAGTCCGTCTCAAGGACCAGGAATTCGAGCGGAATCTCCGCAACTACTTTTTTCAGCTTCCGGGAATTCTGATAGGTCAGAACGCCTCCGATTCCCAGCAGGAACCCCATCCCGGTATAGATGCGGGCCTGTTCGGCGGAATAGGCATATGCGTGGATGATCCCCTTATTTTTAAGGCCTTCCCCGGGTCCCGGGGGCACTTCCTTCTTCCACACCCATTCCTTTCCGGGAACCGTCTCGTACTCATCCGGAAGAAGCTTTTTCTCCGCCTCCGCTTTTGAGAGTTTTCCGGCCGGCTTTCCCGTTCCGTAAAGCCTCTCGATAATGCGCATCGTATCCGCGGCGGCACTTCTGGAATGAACGAGAATCGGTTTTCCCGCCCTGACGGCGATCTCCGCCTGCCTGATAAATCCATCCGCCTGCACTTCGTGCGGCTGTATGTCCCAGTGATAATCGAGCCCGATCTCGCCGACGGCTACAATCTTCGGCTGACGGAGGAGCGCTTCCAGCTTCGCCGCCGTCTCTTCCGTGAAGTCCCCGATTTCATCCGGATGCAGGCCCACTGCCCCGTACACAAAATCATACTGCCCTGTGAGCTCAGGGATCCGGTCCAGGGATTCCGCGCTCGCGCCGACATTGACGACCCGGCCGACTCCGCGCGTCACAAGCGAAGCGAGGACCGCTTCGCGGTCCCCGTCAAAAGCACGGTCGTCATAATGTGCATGTGTATCAAAAATCATGGCCGGTCTCATTTTCAACTGATCAACGAACCTCCCGGAATTGCGCTGTCGTCCGGCACCATGATGGAGAGCTTTCCGTCAGGTGCTTCCGAGCAGAGGATCATTCCCTGGGATTCAAGTCCCGCCATCTTTCTGGGCGCGAGGTTCACGATCACCATCACTTTCTTTCCGATCATCATCTCAGGTGTGTAATGCGGCCTGAGTCCGGAGAGGATCTGGACGGTTTTGTCTCCCAGATCTACCTGGCTGCAGAGAAGCTTTTTGGACTTCTTCACTTCTTCGCAGGCTTTGATCTCACCTACGCGGAATTCGCATTTTGTAAAATCATCATAGGTACACTCACTGCGGTGCTCGTATACAGGCGGCGTCTGGGAGCCGTCTGCTTTGACCTCCGCGCCGGAATCCGCGGCTGCCTTTGCGGCAGCTTCCTCTTCCTCGCGCTTTGCCTGCGCCTCGAGTTCGGCAAGTGTCGGCAGCCCCTTTGCCTTTCTCTGCTCGTCGATGCGAACCAGGACTTCGTCAAGCGTGAGCCTCGCGAAAAGAATCTCGGGGCTGTCCGTGACCTTATTCTCCTTCGGGTAATTGCCCGTGCGGAAGAGATCCTCGTATGCAAGTGCAGGCGCATTGATCTGCGAGAGAATCCGCTCGGCGGTCTCAGGCATATAGGAGGACAGGAGGGTCGCTCCGGTCTCAATGCTGTCAAACAGATTATAAAGGACAGTAGACAGCCTGTCTGAAGACTCTTCCTGCTTCGCGAGCTTCCAGGGCTCCGTCTCATCAATGTATTTATTGCATCTCTTAAAGAGATTGAAAATCTCTGTCAGGGCATCCGCCACGCGGAGCTTGTCCATCTTCTCCGTGACGCGGGTCACAGTGCCCGCCGTGACTGCCTTCAGGTCGTCGTCAATCCCCAAAGAATCCGTCACACCCTTGTCTGCGGCGATGCCGCCGAAATATTTGTTGGTCATGGCAATCGTGCGGTTCACGAGATTGCCCATGGTATTGGCCAGCTCCGAATTCCATCTCTCAACCATGAGCTCGTAGGAAATCACGCCGTCATTTTCAAAGGGCATCTCATGGATGCAGAAATAGCGGACCGCGTCGACATTGAAAATCTCAGCCAGATCATCCGCGTAAATGACATTTCCCTTGGACTTCGACATCTTGCCGCCGCTCTGCAGCAGCCAGGGATGTCCGAACACCTGCTTCGGAAGGGGCAGGTCCAGCGACATCAGGAAGATCGGCCAGTAAATGGTGTGGAAGCGGATGATGTCCTTGCCGATCAGGTGCAGGTCCGCGGGCCAGTATTTCTCAAATTCCTCGGCAGAAGCGCCGTCCGCGTCATACCCGATTCCCGTGATGTAGTTCGCAAGGGCATCCAGCCACACATAACTGACATGGCCGGGCGCGAAGTCGATCGGAACCCCCCATGAGAAGGAGGTTCTGGAGACGCACAGGTCCGTGAGCCCCGGCAGAAGGAAATTATTCATCATCTCATTCTTCCGGCTCTCTGGCTGGATGAATTCCGGATGCGTGTTGATATAGTCGATCAGCCGGTCGGCGTACTTGCTCATCCTGAAGAAATACGCCTCCTCGGAAGCCGGCTCCACATCGCAGCCGTCCAGCGGGCATTTTCCGTCCACAAGCTGGGATTCCGTATAGAAGGACTCGCACTCCTTGCAGTACATGCCTTTGTACTCGCCCAGGTAAATATCTCCCTTTTCGTACATCCTGCGGAAGATCTTCTGAATCTGCTTTTCATGGAACTCATCCGTCGTGCGGATAAAGAAATCGTAGGAAGTGTTCATGAGATCCCAGATTCTCCGGATCTCCCCGGCTGTAGAGTCGACGAATTCCTTCGGGGAAACGCCGGCCGCTTTCGCGCGGTCCTCGATCTTCTGGCCGTGTTCGTCCGTACCGGTCTGGAAATGGACATCATAGCCTTCCTGTCTCTTAAAGCGCGCAATCGCATCCGCCAGTATGATCTCGTAAGTATTGCCGATATGCGGCTTGCCCGAAGCATACGCGATCGCCGTCGTTATATAATATCTTCCCTTATTACCCATATGTCGTCTCTCCTCTATAAAACACAGTTTTATAATGGTTATAATCTCCGCTTACTGTCTCACTCCGCCTTCATAAGGTTCGTGTAGCAGACCGCAACCAGCAGGTACTTAACGAATCCGAAGAGCGGGCTGAAAGCCAAAAGCACGATTAAGGCCAATCCGCCCACAGGCAGGCCCGACGAATACATTCCGGAAAAGCCGGCGCCCACGATCGAAACAAGACTGATCAGTGCCAGAATGATGCAGATGACGGGCAAGCGGGTGTAGTTCATATCCGCCCGCGCGCCGGTATCGATATCATGACTCACTACCTTCATGGCCTGCGCGACGTCCTTGTGATAGCACATAAGAAGCAGTATCACGGCTGCCGTAATGCCGAATACAATCCCGTATGCAGCTGCGGGAGGAAGCGCCGAGCCGATTTCTTTCACCTGCTCGGGAATGGGAAGCTTCAGGGAAAAGAAGCCGATCA
Source organism: uncultured Lachnospiraceae bacterium (assembly GCA_902783325.1). Classification (GTDB taxonomy): domain Bacteria; phylum Bacillota; class Clostridia; order Lachnospirales; family Lachnospiraceae; genus Chordicoccus. Next base: position 827 of record CACZQS010000042.1, on the reverse strand, counting down.
TCGTCAGCACAAAAGAGGCCAGAAGTACGATGAACAGAATCAGGTTTGCCACGAAGCAGAGCAGATGGATCACCTTTATGGTTCCCGCCCCGGTCCTGAAAAAGCGCAGGAACACGGAAGCGATCGCGTCAACGATGATCAGCGCCAGAGGAACGAGAATCAATACAGCTGCTATGCCCACTGCCAGCATAGGGATATTGAGGCCGGTTTTCACAGACTCAAGATACTTATCCACATTTATAGATGCAGGGACAAATGCCCGGACATATTCTTCGATCAGCCTGTCGACGGAAATCACCTGCTGCCCGCTGCTTATCATTCCCTTGATCAGCGGGAAGAGCGCAATCGCCGTGAAGAAAAATGCGATGCCTCCCGCAATGCCTTCCAGCAGCTTCAGGAGAGCAAGGAAGGTCGCCGACAAGCGGTTCAGGTAAACGCCCGGATCCGTAGTGCCAGCAGTGGTGATACCTGCCAGGCCGAGATAATGGCTCAGTTTTGCCGCTGTCGTATGGGTGTGATGAGGCGGCGCCTCTTCTGTCCCCGGTACGGGTTCTGCCGCCGCGGAAGCAGCGGGCTCAGCCGGCGCAGCGGCTTCAGCCGATACAGCAGCTGCCGCCGATACAGCAGCTGCCGCTGTTACAGCAGCTTCGGCCGGCACAGCAGGCTCAAAGGGCGCGGCGGTCTCGACAGTCTCGTCAGATGCAGCAGAATTGAAGGAGCTGACAGGTTCGGCAGGCCCGAAGGAGCTGTCCTGCGCACCGGGCTCATAGGAACTGCCAGATACAGCTGGCTCATAGGAACCGTCAGATACAGCTGGCTCATAGGAG
>CACZQS010000041.1 GCA_902783325.1 uncultured Lachnospiraceae bacterium | reverse complement strand
ATAATCCGATACGAAAAGTCCCCAAATCAAATGGGGACTTTTCTATAGATTTGTCCCCGCATCAGGCGGGTTTTTGCCCGCTTTCCTTAAGCGGGCAAAAAGTCAAACCATATATTCGGGGTGAAACACCTCGTCAAATCTCTCAGCGGTCAGGAACCCCAGCCGGACACATGCCTCCCTTAAGGATATATTCTCTTCATAAGCCAGATGTGCCGTCTTCGCGGCATTTTCATAGCCGATGTACGGATTGAGCGCCGTGACGAGCATCAGGGAATTGTGCAGGTTGCTGCGCATTTTCTCTTCGTTCACGCGGATTCCCTCCACGCAGTGGATGCGGAAGGACTCTATGGATTCCGCAAGAAGCCGCACGGACTGGAGGAAGTTGTAGGCAATGACGGGCATGAAAACATTGAGCTCAAAATTCCCCTGGGAGGCGGCGATTCCTATGGCGGTGTCATTTCCCATGATCTGCACGGCGACCATCGTGACCTGCTCGCACTGGGTCGGATTGACCTTGCCCGGCATGATCGACGAACCGGGCTCATTTGCCGGGATCGTGATCTCCCCGAGTCCGCATCTGGGACCGGAGGCAAGCCACCTCACGTCGTTGGCAATTTTCAGCATATCCGCTGCCATCGCTTTTACCGCGCCGTGGGCAAAGACCATCTCATCTTTAGAAGTCAGAGAGTGAAATTTGTTCTCCGCTGTCAGAAACTCCGTGCCGGCAAGAGCGGAGATCTTTTCCGCCGCGAGGGTATCGAAGCCGCCCGGCGCGTTCAGCCCGGTTCCGACCGCGGTCCCTCCCAGAGCGAGCTTTCTCAAGGGCTCCAGAGTGCGGCGGATGAGCTCCGCGTCCGTCTCAAGGGAAGACCGCCAACCGGAAACTTCCTGCGCGAAACGGATCGGAACCGCGTCCTGAAGATGGGTGCGTCCGGATTTTACAATGTCCGGATTCGCCTCCTCCACCGCCCGGAATGCGTCAATGAGGCGCGCGGCGGCAGGGAGAAGGCTGTTCTCCAGGGCCATCACGGCAGAGATATGCATCGCCGTCGGAAAGGTGTCGTTCGAGGACTGGCTCATATTGATGTCGTCGTTCGGGTGACAGAGCTTACGGCCGGCGATCTCATTTGCCCGGTTCGCGATCACCTCGTTCGCGTTCATGTTGGACTGTGTGCCGGAGCCGGTCTGCCAGACAACGAGCGGAAAATGCCCGTCAAGCTCTCCCGCGATGACTTCATCCGCCGCCTTAATGATCGCGGACAGTTTTTCTTCCGTCATCTTCTCCGGCACTTTCTCCCGGTTCGCCATGGCCGCCGCCTTCTTCAGGATCCCGAATGATCGTATGATCTCGCGGGGCATCGTCTCAATTCCCACTCCGATCCGAAAGTGATTCCGGCTCCGCTCGGTCTGCGCTCCCCAGTATTTGTCCGCTTCTACAAGAACTTCCCCCATCGAATCGTGCTCGGTGCGATATTCCATCTTTCAACTTTCCTCCCGGTCTATATGTGAGTTTAAAAGAGGGGGCAGATACTTCTGCTCCCTCCTTAAGTATATTTTTTGTGATTGGTTTATCTCGATCCCTTATCGTATGGAATACCTTCAGCTTTCGGAGCTCTGGAATTCTTTGACGTAAATGCCAGTACGATCAGCGAGATAATGTAGGGCATCATGTTGTAGACGCTTCCCGGTATCTTAAGGCGCGCAAGGAAATCAAATCCGGAATAGACATTGGACAGCGCGCGGAAGAAACCGAAGAGGAGCGCGGCAAGCCCGATGTTGACCGGTTTCCACTGACCGAAGATCATAACGGCCAGGGCCAGGAAGCCGAAGCCGGCCACGCCTGTCTCGAATTTCCATTCACTGACGCCGGCCGTGATATAGATCACACCGCCTATGCCGCCGAGAAGTCCGGAGATCAGGACGCCGGCCCAGCGCATCTTGTAGACATTGATGCCGACGCTGTCCGCAGCCTGTGGATTCTCGCCGCAGGCCAGAAGGCGGAGACCGAACTTCGTGCGGTAAAGCACGATGCTGGCGATGATCACGGCAAGCAGCGCCAGGAGCATGAACCAGTTGAACTGGAAATTGGCGATCTTCTGTACGAGAGCTTTTCTTGACGCGCCGTACATCACGGTCGCGGAGACATTATCCGGATTCTCATGCATATTGATGGCCTTGACAATAACCGTAGCGACGGCCGGGGCCATTATATTAAGAGCAGTTCCGATCAGTGTCTGGTCAGCCTTGAAGTTGATGCAGGCGAATCCGAGGAGTACGCTGTAAAGCGTGCCCACGGCTCCCGCCGCCAGAATGATCAGCAGGACGACCACGAACTTCGGCATACCGCCTCCGGACAGTGCCTTCATGCACAGCGCACCGCCCAGGGCGCCCATTACCATGACGCCTTCAAGTCCGAGGTTGATGACGCCGGAATGCTCGGAAAAGCAGCCGCCCAGAGCAACCATAGCGAGAACAGAGGCAAATATCAACGTATACTGTATTAATAAGACCATTCCTTCTCACCTCCCGCTTATGATTTCTTCTCTTTGCGCTTGTTGAGGCCCTTCGTGAGCGTGAGCTTGAAGAAGAGCACGAAGCCGCACAGATAGATGATGATGGATGTGATGAGGTCCGCAATCTGCGACGGATAGATACTCTTGTCAAGGTAGCTGCCGCCGCTCGTAATGTGCTGGATGAAGAACGAAGAGAAGATCGTTCCGATCGGATTCAGGCCGCCGAGGAAGGTGGCCGCGATTCCGTTGAAGCCCATGGACGGGACAGAGGACTGCGTGACAGACCACTGCTCGTATCCGGACAGGTACAGGAAAGCTGCTCCCGCGCCTGCGAGCGCTCCGCCGATTACCAGCGTCAGAATGATGTTTCTCTTCTCATTCATTCCGGCGTAGCGGGCCGCTTCCTTGTTAAAGCCGGTTGCCTGGATCTCATACCCGAATTTGGTCTTTGCCAGTACGATCCAGATCACGATTGCGACGATAATCGCGAGGGGCACCGCGATCGTGACATACTTGTTATTGGAAAACAAGGTATGGAGACCGAGTGTCGGCATCAGCGCACCCTTATTCGTGGAGGCCACCTGCATGGTGTACGGGCTTGTGCTCTCCTTTACGGTGGAAAGGAGCATATTGACAAGGTAGAGTCCGATCCAGTTCAGCATGATTCCGGAAATTACCTCGTTGACATTGGCATAAGCCTTCAGCAGTCCTACCGCAAAGCCCCACACTCCGCCGATCAGAATCGCGAACAGAAGGCAGACGAACCAGGGCAGGCCAAGCTTCAAAGCCGCGAAGAGGCATGCTCCCGAGCCGACGACAAACTGTCCGGCCGCGCCGATATTGAAAAGACCCGTCTTGTAGCAGAAATTAATCGACAGCGCGCACATAAGAAGCGGTGCGGTTTTTACGAGTGTATTGCCCAGATACTTCATCTGTGCCGGTGCTGAAGGGTAATTAAGGAAATTCTTGATAATGGCCAGAATTCCTGTTCCGGCACCCGATGGATTAATGGCAAGGAGCACCAGGAAGCCGATCAGGAGTCCCAGAATGATGCACACGATCGCAGCCAGGATCGACTGCACGGCGGGCCGTTCCAGGAAGCTTTTTTTCTCTTTCATGCCCTGACCTCCTCTCTCTTCGCGCCGGCCATATACAAACCGAGTTCTTCCGTGGATGTGGTTTTCGGATCCAGTTCGCCGACGAGTTCTCCCTCATACATAACCAGAATCCGGTCGGAAACATTCATGACCTCTTCCAGTTCCAGGGAGACAAGCAGGACGGCCTTCCCTTTGTCCCGCTCTTCTATCAGGGACTTGTGAATGAATTCAATAGCGCCGACATCCAGGCCGCGGACCGGCTGCACTGCCACGAGAAGCTGGTGCTCTTTATCGATCTCACGGGCGATAATGGCTTTCTGCTGATTGCCGCCGGACATGCTTCTCGCGATCGTCACGGAGCCTTCGCCGGAGCGGACGTCAAATTCATCTATCAGTTTGTCGGAATACTCCCGGATGGCCTTGCGGTTCAGGAACATCCCGCCGTTTAAGAATTTCGGGTCGTAGTATCTCTGGAGAACCATATTGAACTCCAGGGAGTAATCCAGAACCAGACCGTGCTTATGGCGGTCCTCCGGAATATGGCTCAGAAGCTTTGACCTTTCACGGATCGAAGCTTTCGTGATATCCTGACCGCAAAGCTTGATACTTCCCGATACAAGCGGTTCGAGTCCGGTGAGCCCGTATACGAATTCGGTCTGCCCGTTGCCGTCGATTCCGGCGATACATACGATCTCGCCTTCCCTGACGGTAAAGCTGACGTTCTTGACCGCATTATTGCCGTGGGCCTTGGAGGCCACGGTCATGCCCCTGACCTCGAGGATCGGCTTGCCCGGCTTTGCGGGTGCCTTGTCCACGACCAGCTTCACGTCCCGGCCGACCATCATGCGGCTTAAGTCCTGCTCATTCGTATCCTTGATATCAACCGTGCCGATGTACTTGCCTCGTCTTAAGACCGAGCAGCGGTCCGCCACCTCCATGATCTCGTTCAGCTTGTGCGAGATGAACAGAATGGACTTTCCTTCCTTGGCAAGATTCTTCATGATGACCATCAGTTCTTCGATCTCCTGCGGAGTCAGAACAGCCGTCGGTTCGTCGAAGATCAGGATCTCATTGTCCCTGTACAGCATCTTCAGGATCTCGGTTCTCTGCTGCATGCCGACGGTGATATCCTCGATCTTCGCGTCAGGGTCCACACTGAGCCCGTACTTGTCCGAGAGAGCCATTACCTTCTTTCTGGCCTCATCCTTCTGAAGGAATCCTCCGCTGGTGGTCTCCACGCCGAGGATGATGTTCTCCAGAACGGTAAAGCACTGAACCAGCTTGAAGTGCTGATGCACCATGCCGATTCCCAGATCATTAGCATCATTCGGATTCATGATCTTTACCGGTCTCCCGTCCTTGCGGATCTCGCCCTCCTCCGCCTGATACAGACCAAAAAGAACGCTCATCAGCGTGGATTTCCCGGCACCGTTCTCACCGAGCAGCGCATGGATTTCTCCCCTTTTCAGCTGCAGTGTGATGTCATCGTTCGCTACGATACCCGGAAAGAGTTTTGTGATGTGAAGCATCTCAATTGCATATGGTGCCTCCGCCAATCCGATCACCCCTTTCTTCAAAAAGAGCCGGCAGTCAGATAGCAACTGCCGGCCAGCATAGTCATAGAATTACTTAAGGTTGCCCTGGAAATTGATCTTAACGGTTTCAGCAGTCGGCTCGGGAGCTTCTGTGTCATTTGAAACCTCGATCTCGCCGTTGAACATAGCGGCAACGAGAGCATCATAGTCAGCCTCCTCAAAGCCGTCGCCAAATGCCGTGGTCTCCGGAAGAGCGACATAGTTCAGTTCCGGATCTGCGCCGACGAGGCCGAGAGTCTCGACCTTGCCGCCGAAATCAGCCCACTGGTCATTCTCGATTGCGCCAAGAAGGGTCTTGACTGTGGGGCTGAGGCCCTTCATCGCGGAAGTGATGGTCATGCCGTCGCCGTAGCTGCCGTCGATAATGCCCTTCTGGTCAACGTCAACGCCGATCACCTTGCCGTCTGTCTTCTCAGCTGCTTCGCCGGCAGATGTGTAGATGCCGCCGCCGCATGCGAAGACGACTTCCGTGCCGTTTGAATACCAGGTATCCATAGCAGCCGTGATGTCCGCATCGCCGTAGAACTGGTTGCCGTATGCATAGTTGATCTCAACATCCGTAAGGCCCAGCTCTGCCGCCGCGTCATCGGCGCCCTGGACGAAGCCGTAGCCGTAACGGATCACGGCCGGAACCGCCATGCCGCCAAGGAAGCCGAGCTTCGTGTAGCCGAGCTTGACTGCCGCGACACCGGCCATATAGCCGGCCAGCTCTTCCTGATAAACCGCGCTGTAGACATTGTCTCTTGTATAGCCTTCCTCGCCGGAAGCTGTGTCAAGATCATACTGGGACACGTCAAGAGCCACAAACTTCACATCCGGATACATATCCGCTTCTTCCACAATCGCTTCCGCGAATGCGTAGCCGGGCATCACCACTACAGTGTAGCCGTCAGCCGCAGCCATATCGATCATCGCCGCGCGGTCTGCGGTGGAGTCGCCTTCCGGCTTGTAATAAGTAAAGTCCACAGCGTTCTCTTCGCAATACTCTTTGCAGGCTTCATACGTTGTCTGGTTGAAGGACTGGTCGTTGATGTCACCGTAGTCTGTAACCATAGCGACTCTCATGTCCTCCGCGAAGACGGAAGAAACCGGTGCCAGCGCCATAACGGCTGTCAGTGCCAATGCAATCACTTTCTTCATACTCTTTCCTTACCTCCTTTGTCCGGAAAACTCCTCATTTGATGAAATGGAATTCCAACACGAACATTATACTCTTATCCGTGATTCTGCACAAGACAAATGTAGGTCACCCGCCTGCTTCTATGCTAGTTGTTACTATTCACGTACCGCGCATCACAGAACTGTGATGGTATAGCCTCCGCCGAAGGTCTCGCCGCCATTTAAGACATTGCCGTAGGCCTTCTCCGTGATGTCTCCTTCGAAGGTATCGCCGTCCGCGCGGCCGTACCACGGCTCGATGCAGACAAAGGGAGCGTCCAGTCCTTTCGGGGACCAGATTCCGAGGACGGGTGTATCAAAGTCGACCCGCAGGTACTCCCCGTCGGGGCCGATCAGGGACACGCGGTCCGCCTGCTGTTCCTCGAGCACCAGCGCATCGCCCAGAAAGAGCTTTCTCGACGGCACGAGGTATCCGTCAGGGCATTCGACCGGGAACGCTTCTGCTCTGATCAGGCCTTCCTCCGTGACCGGACAGCTGTAAAGAGCAGAAACAGGCAAGCCCTCCTTCATGAAGCGGAGCTTATAGTCCTCTCCGCCTTCCGCGTCAAATGGACAGACGAACGCCGGGTGTCCGCCAATGGAAAAATACAGCGGCGTACCGGACGGATTTGTCACCTCGTAGCGCACCCCGACCGCAGAGCTCGTCAGCGTGTATTCAATTCTCAGAATAAAGGAGAAGGGATAAATGCTTCTGGTCTTCTCAGTGTCCTTAAGCTCATAGACGAGCTGGTCCTGACTCTTCCGGACAAGCTCAAATTCCTCATCTCTCGCGAACCCGTGCTGACCCATGGGGTATTCCGCCCCGCCCACGCGGTATTTCTTTCCTCTCGATGCCCCTACGAAGGGAAAGAGCACCGGTGCGGTCCGGCCCCAGTAAGCGGGATTTCCGCTCCACATCACCTCGCGGCCGCTTTTAATAAGGGATTTGATCTCCGCGCCTTTCGCGCTCACGGTAAGTGTCAGCTTTCCGTTCTTCAGTCTCGTATCCATACTCTCCACCTCTTTATGCATGTATCAGGAACGCCTCGGCGTCACTCGTCCCGGCTGTCCT